>JAGBYS010000029.1 GCA_017628675.1 Tidjanibacter sp. | reverse complement strand
AGTATGACCGCCGCCACGATGTGAGCATCACTATCTCCCACAAACTCACCGACAATATTGACCTCTCGGCCACTTGGGTTTATAATACGGGCAACTGCGCGACGCTGGCCACCCAATACTACGAGGCTCTGCCCTATGACCTCTTCTCGCAGCAGTATATGGACCACGGCTACAGGGACTACATCTCCTCGCGCAATAACTACCGCTACGACCCCTACCACCGCCTGGACTTGAGCCTGAGTTTCCATAAGCAGAAGAGGTATGGTGTGCGCACCTGGAACATCAGCGTCTATAATGCCTACAACAATATGAATCCCTTCCTGATGTACCCCTCCTACGAGAACTACTACGAAGAGATGCCCGACGGAGGTGTTATGGTAAGCTCGAAGAATGTCTTCAAGAAGCTCACTATCTTCCCCATAATCCCAAGTGTGACTTACTCCTATAAATTCTAAAGCGCTATGACAAAGTTTTTATATAAAGCAACCGTTGTATTCTTCCTTCTGCTCTCTCTGGTTGGCTGTGAGACAGTTGTGGATTTCAAGGGCGATTATGTGGAGAGCCTCCCCGTTCTCAACGCTGTGCTTGCACCCGATGAGCCCGTCAGGGCGAGCTACTCGAGGAGTGTCTTCATCCTTGCGGAGAACACCGACACGGTGATTGATGACGGCACCGTGGAACTCTACATCAACGATGTGTTTGTGGAGAGGCTCACCCCTGCTGTGGAAACCACAGAGTGGGGTGCCATAAACCACTATTACATCGGCACCACCACCCCCAAGGTTGCCGACAGAGTAACCCTTCGTGCCAGCTCGGCCGAGTTTCCCGAGTGGGTGAGTGGCTCGGCTACCATCCCCGAATCTCCCGTGTTGGGCGACCTTACCATTGAGCACTCCGAGTCGGTGGAGGAGGGCTATACGAACCTCTCTGCGAGGGTGGAGTTTAGCGACCCCGCGGGGGAGCAGAACTACTACCTTCTCAGTGGCTCGCTTGTGAAGCAGTACGACAACCCCTACGCCTATGCCCAAAGGCTCTATTTTGAGTACTCCGACATAGCCTTCCGTGAGGGCAAGGCCGAAGGTGTGCTCGATGAGCTGCTGGGAGAGTGGGGTGATAACGCACTCTTTGCCGACACGATGATAGATGGTCTTCAGGGCTATCCCCTCACAATGGAGTGTGAGTACGCCAGCGACTATTGGAATGAGCCCATAACAAGTTTTGAGGTTGCCTGCTTCCAGATAGACCAGCACCTCTACAAATACCTGCGCTCCGAGGAGCTTGCCGACAATGCGGCAATGTTCGGTGAGCCCGTGCAGATATACACCAATGTGGAGGGCGGCATAGGCGTTGTGTGTGCCCGCTCGAGCCTGGTCGTAAGGTCCAAGAGCTACTCGGAACTCTTCGAGTAACCCGTCGGGCACCAAAATTGTGTGGTGATTCAAAAAAAATCACTATCTTTGGAAACATTTATCGACGGAGAATAGAAACAATAAAAAGATAACTCTATGGAGTACACCAAATTACTTGCCGAGTACGGCCCCGCAATGAGCGCCGAGGAGGTAGCAAAGGTTGTTGCCGACTGCCGTGAAAAGTCCATCCGCAACCAAAACGCAGAGGTCTATAAACTCTGCTACAGCACAATCGACCTTACAACCCTCACCGAGAAAGACTCGGTGCAGTCGGTGGGTGCCTTTGTGAAGAAGGCTGTCGACTTCCAGACCACCTATCCCCACATCCCCAATGTGGCCTCCATCTGCGTCTATCCCCTGTTTGTGGATGTCGTTGGCCTGGGCGTTGAGGGCACCGACATCGGTGTTACAAGCGTGGCCGGTGGCTTCCCCGCATCGCAGACCTTCGTGGAGGTCAAGATGTTGGAGGTGTCGATGGCAGTTGAGAATGGCGCCGATGAGATCGATGTTGTCATCAATGTGGGCCAGATGCTCGAGGGCGACTATGAGCCTATGACCAACGAGATTGCTATGCTTCGCGAGGAGGCCGGCGAGGACACCATCTTCAAGGTGATCATTGAGAGTGGCGCACTCCAGACCCCCGAACTCATCCGCAAGGCCTCGCTCCTGGCGATGTTCGCAGGTGCCGACTTCGTGAAGACCTCCACAGGCAAGATTCCCGTGGCTGCAACCCCCGAGGCGGCTGTGGTTATGTGTACCGCCATCCGTGACTACTACCAGAAGACCGGCCGTAAGGTGGGCTTCAAGGCCGCAGGTGGCATCCGCTCGGCCGAGGAGGCTGCCCTCTTCTACACCATCGTTGAGGAGATTCTGGGCAAGGAGTGGTGCACCCCCGCCCTCTGGCGCATCGGTGCCAGCTCGCTCGCCAATGGTTTGATTTCGGCGATTGAGGGTACTGCTATCAAATACTTCTAAAAAAACGCATATAGCGAGCGACTACTGCGTTGCACTGCGATAAATCCCCTCCTCATTTGCGAAGAGCAAACTGCGGAGGGGATTTTCTTGTGCGCCTTGTATTCATCTCGCTCTCTGCGTTTTTTTGTCTAAAGTCTAAGGTCTAAAGTCTAACGGACCAAAGTCCTTATAAGCCCCATAAGTCCCATAAGCCTCATAGGCCCCATTTTATTCCCCGCTGCGACCGTTGCCACCCCACATAAAAATCGCGGGTATTAATTTTAATACCCGCGACTAAAAGTTACCAGCAAATAATTACTAATTACTCTTTGCTCGTGTCCTACACTGTCATAATCTCTTTCTCCTTGGCGGCCACAAGCTCGTCGAGTTTCTTGGTGTAGCGGTCGAGGAGTTTCTGTGCGTCGCTCTCGCCGTCCTTAGCCACATCCTCGGGCATACCGTCCTTCTGTGCCTTCTTGAAGGCGTCTACGGCGTCGCGGCGGGCGTTGCGGAGGCTCACCTTGCCGGTCTCGGCATAGCCGCGCACCTGTTTCACGAGCTCCTTACGGCGCTCCTCGGTGAGTGCGGGGATGGTCAGTCGGATGTGCTCACCGTTATTGGAGGGGGTGAGGCCGATGTTGGACACGAGGATAGCCTTCTCGATGGGGCCAATCATATTCTTATCCCAGGGCTGGATGAGGATGGTCTTGGCGTCGGGCACATTCACGCTGGCAACCTGCTCAACTGGGGTGGCGGCACCGTAGTACTCAACCATAACGCCCCTCAGTACGTGCTGGCTGGCCTTGCCTGCCCTCACACTCTGGAGGGACTCCTCGAGGTGGTGGATAGCCTTGATCATCTTCTCCTCGGCCATCTCAAGAATCAATACTTTCTCGTCGTTCATAGTAGTCTTTCTATTTTTTTAGTTTAACATCTCTTGCGCTTTGTCAATTATCTCCTCGAGTTCCCTCTTGGAGTAGGTCGTCAGGTGGAGTTCTACCACTCCGTCACGCCCCACCAGCAGGTTGCGAGGTATCTCCTGCTCGGCAAACAGCTCGTATATCTCCCTTGTGGGGTCTGCTCCCGAGGGCCACTTGTAGCCTTTGGACCTCAGCCACGCCGCCACCGTTGCGATGTTCTCCTCGCGGGCGATGGGGAGAAAGAGGAAGTCCTCGTGCTCCACGAGCTGGGCAAACCTCTGGTTGGCCGCCAGTCGCTTGAACTCCTTGCGGCACGAGGGACACCAGCTTGCCCAGAGCGCCACCCATACAACCTTACCCTCGAGGTCGGCCGAGGTGATGGTGGTGCCATCCGTGAGGCTCACCCGAAAGTCGGGAAGTCGGTCGCCTTCGTGGATGCGTGCCCAGGGGTCTTCAGCCTGTTGCGAGAAGGCCACAAGGCTCACACAGAGGGCTGCAAGTATGGCCACAAGACGCCTCATTGCGTGTGTGCTTGCGGTTTAGTTGTGTACGAGTGTGCCGTTCTTCTCGCCCTCCAAGACCCTCTGGAGGTTGCCCTCGGTGTCCATATCGAAGACGATGATGGAGAGGTTGTTCTCCTTGCAGAGGGTGAAGGCCGTAAGGTCCATAATCTTCAGGCCACGGCTGTAGACCTCGTCGAAGGTTATATCCTCAAACTTGGTAGCGGTGGGGTCCTTCTCGGGGTCGGCGGTGTAGATGCCGTCCACACGGGTACCCTTCAGGAGCACTTCGGCCTCAATCTCCACGCCGCGCAGAGCCGAGGCGCTGTCGGTCGAGAAGTATGGGTTGGAGGTGCCGCCGCCGATGATAACCACATAGCCGGCCTCGAGATACTCGAGTGCCTTGGCCTTGGAGAAATACTCGCCGATGGGCTCCATACGGATGGAGGTGAGGACCTTGGTCTTCACGCCCACGCTCTCCAGATGGCTCTGCAGGGCCAGGGAGTTGATGATGGTTGCGAGCATACCCATCTGGTCGCCCTTCACGCGGTCGAAACCACGACCCACGCCCTGGAGTCCGCGGAAGATGTTGCCGCCACCGATGACGATGCCGATCTGCACACCGGCCTCTACGGCTTTTTTAATCTGCTGCGAGTAGCTGTCGAGAACTTCTGTGGAGAGGCCTTTGCCGCTCTCGCCTGCGAGTGACTCGCCACTGAGTTTAAGAAGGATGCGTTTGTATTTCATAGTGCTTTGTGTTTTGTCTAAAGTCCAATGTCTAAAGTCTATAGTCCCAAGTCTGGGACTGGAAATCCATATTGTAGGTCACCGGGTCGTTAGAGGTTCGACCTTAGACCATTCCATATCGGTTACGAATATACAACTTTTTTTAGAAATTTTCTGCTCCCCTGCCGAATTTGTTGCGTTTCGCCACCAAACTCTGCTTTTTTTGTCGGCCGTTGCGACCTGTGGGAGAGATGGGAGCGATGGGAGAGATGAGACCAATAAGACCTATATGACCTATGGGACATATAGGCCCCATAAGCCCCATAGGCCCCATTTTATGTAAAAAAGTCGGCTCTCCCATCGCTCCCATCTCTCCCATTTATCCTATCCCTCCCATTCCTCCCAGCCCTCAATTTTCAATTTTCAACTTTCAACTTT
>JAGBYS010000028.1 GCA_017628675.1 Tidjanibacter sp. | reverse complement strand
ATGCCCTGCATAGGCGAGATGATGCCGCCCAGCACATGGTAGAGGCCACGATACTGGCGGGTATTCTCGATGGACATCACATCGCCCACCTGCTCCACCACACACACCGTCGTGCGATCCCTGGTGGAGTCGGCACAGATGGGGCACACCTCGTCGTCGGTGAGATTGTTGCAGTGGGCACAAAAGCGCACATCTCTTCTGAAGCGCACCAAAGCCTCGGCAAGACTTGCCACCTCCTGTTCGTCCTGGTGGAGCATATGGAGTGCGAGCCTTAGGGCGGTACGGCGTCCCACAGAGGGGAGCTTGGAGAGTTCGCCTACGGCATCCTGAAGTAATTTCGACATACCTTTATTATAATTTACTGATACTATATAATCTCCAGGGCGGAGGTCAGAATCCACCCCTCGTTGCCGTCGGCAATGCGTATTTCGCTCCACTGGCCGTAGCTATCCATTACCTCCACCTTTGTGCCCTCGTGAAGCACGAAGAGGTCCTTGCTATTGGCCTCGGGCGAGGCCTTCACGCTCGTGGCCGATACCAACACCACAGCCTCCTTGTCTGAGAGCACCTGGCGGCGGGCCGAAGCACCAAAGCTCACGGACACCACAAATCCAACCAGCATAATGGCCGCCACAATAAAGCCTGTCTTGCGCACCCTGCGGCTCTGCGAGAGAATATAGAAGCCCAGAGCCACGAGCAGCAGGCCGAAGGTCACGAGCGAGCACACGCCCCAAGAGTCGGCACTCATCGCCGTCCTCACGGAGCCCATAGCACGCTCCATAAAGCCCAACGGAATAACATCTATATTATCCCTCACGAAACTCTCGGCATAGGCCAAGTTATGAGCCGCATCCTCATTTTGGGGATCCAGGCGCAGAGCCCTATGATAGTTGAGAATTGCCAAACCATTGTGGCCCGACTTGAAGCAAGCACCAGCCAAGTTGTAGTAGAGTGCCGCGCTCTGCAGTCCCTCATTGACAATGGAGTCGTAGGCCAAGATGGCGCCGTTGTAGTCGCCTGCGGAGTAGAGCCTATTGCCCCTCTCCCACACGGCCTCCACATCGACACCCGCACCCATCATTCGGGTTGCACACAGCAACACAAGCAAAAGTATAATCCTCTGTTTCATAATTTCTTATCCTAATTTCGGGGCCCTACTACTTATTAATCACCGCCTCCAGGCGCGAAATGATGGCCACACCCTCAATGTAGACCTCCTCAAGGCGGCCACTACCCGAGGGTGCATACTGTGCATACTCACAGTCGGTTATGATGGCAATGTACTGCTCCACATCCTCTACCGCCACACCCTTCTGTGCAAGGCGTTCACGGACATTCTCCTTCGTGAGATCCGCAGCGGGGATGTTGAGTTTGTCGCTCAGGTAGCCCCATAGGCCCTTGAGCATCTCCTCATAGAAGCCCCTGGCGTTGCTCTGCCTGAGGTAGCCCTCGGCCGCACGGAAGCGTGCCAAGGCAACCTTATTGGCCCTCTTACCCTTCAGTGTTGCCTGGTTGCGCATCTGCTTCAGGTAGCGAGAGAGCCACACGACCAACGCCACAAAAACAAGGAGTTCCGCAAGAAGGATGAGGAAATATCCACCGCTAAAGAGGAAAAGTTTGCCCTTGGGGCTCACCTCGAGCCTCTCGAGCGAGATGAACCTGATATCCCTGCCGAGGATACGCAGATCCTCACGGGCAGCACCTCCCACAATCACCCCTGCACCCGCACTACTCATAGCCGTCGAGTCGGGGGTTACGCTCACCGAATACTCCTGTGAGGTGAGGGTCACATACTTGGAGAGTTTGGGGCTAAAGTAGGAGAACTCCATTGCGGGAATGACATAGTCGCCCTCGGCACGCGCAATGATTGGGTACTCAAATTGGCGGTAGCCACTCACTCCGCGCGAGGTTGTCTGGATGCTCTCCGACACCTTGGCCGTATACTGTTCAAATGTTCCAGGGAGTTTCAGCTCGGGGGTGCGAATCATTGAGAAGTTGCCCGAGCCCGAAATCTTCACGATGTAGTTGAGTGCACTATTGGCCTCAATTTGATCTGCGGGAGGAGTGACGCTCATCTCGAAGTCGCCCACAGCACCCGAGTAGCCCGCAGGAGCACCCTCGGGCAGTGCTTTCACGGTCAGCGAGGGAGAGTTGGAGATGAGTGTACGGGGCACCTGCTTGGTCTGCTGCCCAAGGAAAAACTCATCCATAATGCTACCTCGGCGGCGTGAGCCATCGTTGATGGGCAGTTCGGCAATGGCCGAAATCTCCATAGGCTCAATCTTCATCTGGCCCGCCTGCTGTGGGAAGAGCAGGTACTCGCCGACGATGCAAGATTTATATATCTTACCCCTATACTCATCACTGACCCAGCGATTTGCGCCCGTATTGAGGCGGTGGGACCAAAAGCCCACAAAGGAGGGCATCTTCGTTCCCTCGTGGGAGAAATCCACACGGGTGTAGAGTTTATACCTGACCACCACGGGCTGACCCACATAGACTTCCGAGCGGTCCAGAGTGGTCACAAGCAACATATCGTCCTCCTTCAGCACAGGCTGCTCCGAGCCGCCACCGGATGAAGGTTTGCCCCCCTGCTGTGACGGAGCATTATTGCCGCCACCGGTTGCCGACCCTCCAGAGGAATTACTCTCCACGATGGCCTTGATCTTCACCGGCTCGGTCTTATACTCCTTGCCGTCGACCCTGACCACAGCACTGCCAATCTCAAACTCGCCCTGCTGATCACAGTAGAGGTTGTAGGTCCAACCCTGCAGGGTCTGGTTCTGCATCTTGCCATTGACAATCTGCACATTGGTACTCGTCGAGGTTGCGGGGCCCGCAACCACCTTCATACCACCCATAGAGGGCTCCACAAAGCTCCCCCTATCGCTCTTGGCATTGAGCTCAAATTCGATCTGGAAAATAGTACCCGTGGCCACCACCCTCGGGTAGCGCACCTGAAAGCTTATCTCCTCGGCCAGCGATGTCAGCTGGGCCGAAAAAATCAGCACACAAAAGAGAAGCAGTCGTCTCATTCCCACGAAAAATCTTTCCTCCTTACTTTTCTTGAAAAAACGGGGGATGCGGGATAGCCACACACCCCCACATATACCACAGCAAGGCTGCCCCACCCTAATTTCTATGAGGGGCAGCCACGCTATAGGAACGAACTACAGAGTAGTTTTAGTGCTTGAACTCTGCAAAAAAGTCGTTGCCCTTGTCGTCAACGATGATGAATGCGGGGAAGTTCTCAACATAGATCTTCCTCACGGCCTCCATACCGAGCTCGGGGAAGTCCACAACCTCAACGCTCTTGATGCTCTGCTTTGCAAGGATTGCAGCAGGACCACCAATGGAGCCGAGGTAGAAGCCGCCGTGCTTCTGGCAAGCGTCGGTCACCTCCTGCGAGCGGTTACCCTTAGCCACCATCACCATCGAGCCACCAACGCTCTGGAACAGATCTACATAGGAGTCCATACGACCTGCGGTGGTGGGACCAAAGCTGCCCGAAGCCATACCCGAGGGGGTCTTGGCAGGACCTGCATAGTAGACGGGGTGGTTCTTGAAGTACTCGGGCATAGGCTTACCCTCGTCGAGCATCTGTTTGATGCGGGCGTGGGCGATATCGCGAGCCACGATAAGGGTACCCTTGAGGTTCAGACGGGTCTTAACGGGGTATTTCGAGAGGGTCACGCGCACTTTGTCCATACCCTCGTCGAGGTCGATCTCAACAGCGGGAGCCATTGCGGGAGCGGTGGCAGGCATAAAGCGTGCGGGGTTCTTCTCGAGTTTCTCAATCCAGAGGCCCTCCTCGTTGATTTTGGCCTTGATGTTGCGGTCTGCCGAGCAGCTAACGCCAATACCCACGGGGCACGAAGCGGCGTGGCGAGGCATACGGATAACCCTCACATCGTGAACGAAGTACTTGCCACCAAACTGTGCACCGAT
>JAGBYS010000027.1 GCA_017628675.1 Tidjanibacter sp. | reverse complement strand
GGGAGGTGCTGGAGGCTTTGGTGGGCGCTTTTGCGGAAACTAAAAAAGTACAGAAAAGTGGCAGGAGCAAAAATACTATGTGTTTGTCAGGAGATATTCCCCTATCTGCCTGAGAGCCCTATTGCGACCAATTGTCGCACACTTTCGCAGGCTATGCAGGAGCGAGGCTTCGAGATCCGTACCTTTATGCCCCGTTTTGGCTGCATCAATGAGCGCCGTAACCAACTTCACGAGGTTATCCGTCTGTCGGGTATGAACCTCATAATCAACGACAACGACCACCAGCTTATCATTAAGGTAGCCTCCATCCCCGCTGCCCGTGTTCAGATCTACTTCATCGACAACGACGAGTATTTCGCACCCCGCAAGGCCACCTTCCGCAGTGCCGACGGTGTGGAGTTCGAGGATAACGACCAGAGGGCCATCTTCTTCGCAAGGGGTGTCCTCGAGACCGTGAAGAAGTTGCGTTGGCAGCCCGACATTGTACATTGCCACAGCTGGTTCTCGGCTGTTGCGCCCATCTACCTCAGGTATTGTTTTACTGATGAGCCCTTGTTCTCCTCGGCCAAGATTGTCTTCAGCATCTACGACGATATGTTCGAGGGCAAGTGGGGTAGTGCCTTCCGTGACACGATGAAGGGCGAGGGTGTGCCCGAGGATAAATTGGGCCCCGAGGAGGGTGTTTCATACGAAAACCTTATGAGGCTCGTTATTGATAATGCAGATGGCATTGTTGTTGAGGCGGAGCACTTGCCCGCCGCAGTAGAAGAGTATTTGGCCGCAAGTGGCAAGCGTGTGCTCCGACCCTCGGGCGAGCCCGCAAGCGACGAGAGGCTTTCGCAGTACAAAGAATTTTATGACTCTATTCTCTAAGGAATTTAATCTCAAGAGTGTCGGCGCTGTGTTGGTGTCGGCACTTGTGCTTTTGGTCAGCTCGTGCACGGAGGTCAACGACGAGCTGGGTGTGAATATCATTCCTCCCGGACAGCAGTTCGATGTGCAGTTTGGCACGGTGGGCGAGGGTATCAATACCTACCTCACCCTGACCGACTCGGTTGCGACCAGCAGCCTCGACTACGCCTACTTCGGTGCGATGACCAACCCCCACTATGGTGGCAAGACCAAGGCCTCGGCTCTGGTGCAGTTCTCCTACTCGATGCGTACCGACACGGTGGAGTATGCCGACCGTGACGCCCAGCCCGATTCGCTGGTGCTGCTGCTCGGTATGAAGAGGGCGGGTGGCGACACGCTCAAGCGTCAGACCTTCGATGTCTATCGTATTCGCAAGGCTCTGGAGCTCGATAGCACCTACTATGCCGGCATCGACTACAAGTCCATCATCGATGCTCGCCCTATGTTTACCTGCGAGTTTGGCGGTAGGCCCAGGGGTGCGATGCAGTTTGACACCCTGAGCCTCAAGGTGGCAGATGCGGCTCTGGCTGAGGAGTTTATGCAGGAGTTGTGGAGCGATACGACCCTCTATGGCACCGACTCGCTCTTTGTGAAGAAGTTTGGCGGCCTCTGCCTGACCCCTTCGGGCACTTCGCCCGAGGATGCGGCCATCTATGGTCTGAACCTCCAGTGGGATGAGGACGAGGGCCCCGCAAGCTACCTCTTGCTCTACGGCCACAGTTATCCCAAGGGCGACGATCCCTCGCTCGTGGAGGATGACATTATGAGGGCCTTCTCCATCAGCAACAACGCATACTTCACGGACCTGAAGGCTGTGAGTGCCTTTGAGCACGACTACTCGGCTACGCTCTATGGCGGTAGCATAAACTTCAATACCCCCAGCGGTGAGCCCCTCGAGAACCCCGTGACGGAGGGTTATGTTGAGGGCCTTATGGGTGTGACCACCACACTCGAGTTCGATGACAACTTTGTGGCACAGCTTAGAGCACTCCGCCCCGAGGGCAGCGACATCTTCATCAACCAGGCTACGCTGACCATTCCTCTGGCCGAGGAGGACTATACCTTCTTTGATTACGCGCCCGCGCGCTTGGGTACATACGCGAACTACGCGAAGCTCCAGGCGGTGGCCGACTATAACTACTACTACGAGGAGAACTACGAGATGGAGCTCGTCTATGGTGGCTACCTTAATCGCACCTTCGGTTGCTACACTATGGACCTGTCGCTCTACCTGCAGCAACTGCTGATGGACGAGTCCAACGAGGTCACTCGCCGAATTACCCTCGGTATGTCGGCATACGACTACCTCGATGAGGCGGTCGTTAAATTGGCGCTGGGTGGTAGTGAGCCTCTGCAATTCAGTATAACCTACACAGTTATCGGCAAGTAGCCTTGCCGAGGTGAGTGGAAGAGAGGGGGACGCCGAAAAAAACGGTGTCCCTTTTCTTTGAAAATCACACAAAGAGATTTATCTTTGCGGTCTATAAATATAGGTATAACCTCATTTTAGACCCCCGATAGGCACTTTTTCGAAGGTGCCGATAAGTCATAAAAGTCTGGAATACAATCAGAAAAAAGAAGCGTATGCAACAGAAAAATCTGGTAATCGTTGAGTCCCCCGCCAAGGCAAAGACCATTGAGAAGTTCCTCGGTAAGGAGTATAAGGTCTGCTCGTCCTATGGCCACATCCGCGATATTGCCAAAAAAGGAATCGGTGTGGATGTCGAAAACGGCTTCCTGCCCGCCTACGAGATAGCTCCCGAGAAGTCCAAGATGGTTGCCGACCTGAAGCGTATGGCCGCCGAGGCCGAGTGCGTGTGGCTCGCATCCGATGAGGACCGTGAGGGAGAGGCTATTGCTTGGCACCTGACGGAGGTGCTCGACCTGCCCATCGACCAGACCAAACGAATCGTCTTCCACGAGATTACCAAGAACGCCATCCTCGAGGCTATCGCATCGCCCCGCAGGGTGGATATGAACCTTGTGAACGCACAGCAGGCACGCCGTGTGCTGGATAGGCTTGTGGGCTTTGAGCTCTCGCCCGTGCTGTGGAAGAAGGTGAAACCCGCACTCTCGGCCGGTAGGGTACAGAGTGTGGCCGTAAGGCTCATTGTGGAGCGCGAGAGGGAGATTATCGACTTCAAGGCTACTGAGTTCTACCGTGTTGTGGCACGCTTTGTGACCGCCGACGGCAAGATCTTCAAGGCCGAGCTGGATCGCAAGTTCGACACCAAGGCCGAGGCTGTAGCCTTCCTGGAGAGCTGCGTGGAGAGCGACTTCAACATCGTGAGCGTAGAGTCCAAGCCCGCCGAGAAGTATCCCGCACCCCCCTTCACCACCTCCACCCTTCAGCAGGAGGCCGGTCGCAAACTCTCGATGAGCGTGTCGCAGACTATGAGCGTGGCTCAGAAACTCTATGAGAACGGTTTCATTACCTATATGCGTACCGACTCGGTGAACCTCTCCACCCAGGCAATGGCTGCCGCCAAGGAGGAGATCATCTCGCAGTTTGGTGCCGAGTATCACTCCTGGAGGGCCTATAAGACCAAGAGTAAGGGTGCTCAGGAGGCTCACGAGGCCATCCGCCCCTCCTATCTGAATCGCCCCACCATTGAGGGCACCACGATGGAGAACAGGCTCTATGAACTCATCTGGAAACGCACCGTGGCCTCGCAGATGGCCCCCGCACAGATAGATAAGACCATTGTTACCATCCAGATCGGTGGCCACACCGAGCGCTTTGTGGCTACGGGTGAGCAGGTCAAGTTCGACGGCTTTATGAAACTCTACCTCGAGTCGACCGAGGAGGATGGCGAGAATGAGAACGCCGTGCTGCCCAGCGTCACCGAGGGCGAGGTGCTCGATATGAAGGATATGGTCGCAACCCAGAAGTTCACTCAGCAGCCCTATCGCTACAGCGAGGCACTGCTCGTGAAGCGTCTTGAGGAGCTCGGTATCGGTCGTCCTTCGACCTATGCACCCACCATCACCACCATCATCTCGCGTGGCTATGTGCTCAAGCAGAATAAGGAGGGCCAGAAGCGCTCCTACGACCAGATAACACTCGCCAAGGGCAAGCTCACCGAGAAGACCCTCAGTGAGGTTGTGGGCAAGGAGAAGGGCAAACTCGCACCCACCGACATCGGTATGCTCGTGAATGACTACCTCGAGAGCCAATTCCCTCAGATTCTGGACTATGGCTTCACCGCCACCGTCGAGAAGGAGTTCGACTCCATCGCCGACGGCAAGGAGCAGTGGACCGAGATGATCTCGGACTTCTACGGCCCCTTCCACAAGACCGTTGAGAACGCTCTGGAGAACCAGATTAAGCAGAATAGCTCTGTGCGCCAGCTGGGTATCGACCCCGTGAGCGGTCTGCCCGTGTCGGCACGCATCGGTCGCTACGGACCTATGGTGCAGATTGGCGGCGAGAATGGCGACAAGGCACGCTTTGCAAGCCTCAAGAAGGAGCAGCTTATCGCAACCATCACCCTCGAGGAGGCACTCTCGCTCTTCGCTCTGCCCCGCACGCTGGGCGAGTATGAGGGCCAGGAGGTGAGCGTGGGCGTGGGTAAGTTCGGCCCCTATGTGCGCTACGGAAGCAAGTTTGTGTCACTCGGCAAGATGGATGACCCCTACACCGTGACCATCGAGCGTGCCATTGAGCTCATCGACCAGAAGAGGCAGCAGGACAAGAGCGCCAAGATGCCCCTTAAGACCTTCGATGGCGTTGACGACCTGGCGATTATGACCGGCATCTATGGCCCCTACATCCAGTCGGGCGGCAAGAACTACCGCATCCCCAAGACTAAGGATCCTCTGGCGATGACGGTGGAGGAGTGCAGAGCAATCATCTCCAAAAGCAAAAAATAACGCATAGAGCGAGCGACTGCTGCGTTACGCAACAAAAATCAGCCCTGGCATTTACGCTTAGTAATATGCCAGGGCATTTTTGTTGCAAGCCTTGCATTCATCTCGTTCTATGCGTTATTTTGGTTTCAAGGGGAGGCGGTGGACAGCACCACCCTTACTCGTAGGCACCGTTGTGCCCAATGTGTCCGTTGCCTGACAACTGACAACTGTCTGCAGGCAACAGAGAACAGACCTCTCCCGAGCTTCGCTCACCCTCCCCTAACTTAGGGGAGGGAAGGGCTAAAAGGGCCAAAAGGTCTTATAAGTCCCATAAGCCCATAGGTCCCATACCTCTCATTACTCCCATCTCTCCCAACCTAACTCCACAAACCGCCGACCGCCGAGCCCAAAAGCTC
>JAGBYS010000300.1 GCA_017628675.1 Tidjanibacter sp. | reverse complement strand
TTCATTCAGGAGGCGTTTGACACCAATTGGGTGGTGCCTCTGGGCCCTAATGTAAACGGTTTTGAGCAAGACCTCAAAGAGTTCGTCGGAGAAGACAAAGAGATTGTCGCTCTCTCTGCGGGTACGGCTGCTGTTCATCTGGCATTGTTGGCTTGTGGCGTAGGCCCTGGCGACGAGGTATTGGTGCAGAGTTTCACATTCTGTGCCTCGTCAAATCCAATTACATACCTCGGTGCCACGCCCGTATTCGTTGACTCTGAGGCCGACACTTGGAATATGGATCCCGAGTTGCTCGAGGTGGCCATCAAGGACCGCATTGCCAAAACCGGCAAAAAACCCAAGGCCATCGTTCCCGTTTACCTCTATGGTATGCCCGCCAAGCTAGACGAGATTATGGCCATTGCCGAGAAGTATGACATTCCTGTAGTCGAGGATGCAGCTGAAGGACTTGGCTCGAAATATAAAGGTCAGGTTTGCGGCACATTTGGCAAGTATGGCGTGTTGTCGTTCAATGGAAACAAGATGATTACCACCAGCGGTGGCGGTGCACTTATTTGCGCTGACGCCGAGTCGAAGAAAGAGATTATGTTCTATGCGACCCAGGCGCGCGAGAATTACCCCTACTATCAACACGAGAAGATTGGTTACAACTATCGTATGTCTAACATTTGTGCGGGTATCGGTCGTGGACAGATGACTGTTTTGGAGGAACACATCAACCATCATAAGCATACCTACGAGCTCTATAAGGAGTTGTTGGCCGATGTTGAGGGTATTACCCTGCACGGCAATCCATCGGAGCGCTACGACAGTAACTTTTGGCTCAATACCATCACTCTCGACCCTGTATTGAAAGTTAAGGGTCAGGACAAGGCCTATGAGGTTGCCGTAAGTGGTGCTGCGGGTGTTACCCACGCTGCTGAGTCTCTCCACACAGATTGTGAGCCCAATAATAATGTTGAGGCTATGCGCTTGGCATTGGATGCTGCTGGCATTGAGTCGCGTCCCTTGTGGAAACCTATGCACCTGCAGCCCGTTTATGCTTCCGCACCTGCGTACACCAACGGTGTAAGCGAACACCTTTTTAAGGTCGGTTTGTGCTTGCCTAGTGGACCTTGTGTGAGCGACGATGACATCCGCTTTATTGTTGAGCAAATTAAAGCTTGCATTGAGAAATAATCAATGAACAAGACTTGCGAGATACTCTTCTCTGCCTTGCAGAGTGGGTTGTTTGGTGGTGGGGTTGATGCCGCTGTGTATCAGAACCTCTCTGCCGAGGAGTGGCAGCAGCTGTTTCGTATGGCGGCGCAGCAGGGTGTTGTGGCCATTGTCTACGATGTGGTGGAGCAGCTGCCCAAGGAGTTGCAACCACGTCGCAGCACCAACATACAGTGGGCGCTCAGTGTTGAGGCGATTGAAAATCGTCACGAGATGCAGCGCAAAACATCTGCGCTCCTGGCTAACCTTTGGGCCGAGCAGGGCATCCAAACCATTGTGATGAAGGGACTTGCCATCGGCACCTACTTTCCGCAGCCTGCCCACCGTGAGTGTGGCGACTTGGATTGTTTCTTGGTGAAGGACGGTAGCACCATAAGCGATGGCTACGAGGTTGCCAATAAGTTGTGCGAGCAGATTGGGGCTAAGGTGAGCCGAGATTATTACAAGGATGCGACCATTAAGTATCGTGGTTTATTGGTTGAAAATCACCGCTTTTACCTTCCTATCCGAGGCGGTCGCAAGGTAAAAGAGCTGGAGCGACACCTGGAGAAAGTTGCACTCCGAGGTAGGACCTCCTTGGTGCCCGACACCAAGCTCATCGTTCCCTCGGCGGATTTCAATGCGCTGTTCCTCACGATGCACGGCCTGAATCACTTCCTCTCGGAGGGTATCAAGTTTCGCCATATTTTGGATTGGGCGTTGCTACTCAAGGCAGAGCAGAACAACATCGATTGGGCCGAGTTCTATGAGTGGGCCGACAGAATGCATATGACCCGTTTTGCCGATGCGCTCACGGCTATCTCGGTGAAATACTTTGGCCTGGAGATTACCAATCCTGCAATCCACACTACTTCGCCCTATGCCGATCGTGTACTTGAGGACACACTCTTTAAGAGCGATGGTATTCACAATAAAGGTTATTCGGCGTGGAAGGCTCGCTGGGTGCTGATAAAGAATAAGTTTACCTTCGGGTGGAAATACCACAAGATTTATCAGAAAAGCATTCTCTGCGAACTAATGCGGAGCGTTTTTGCGTTCTTATTCGAGAAGAATCCTAAATTATAACTCTCTATGAAAGGAATCGTACTGGCGGGGGGTAGTGGCACGAGGCTCTATCCCATCACAAAGGGCATTAGCAAGCAGCTCCTGCCCGTCTATGACAAGCCGATGATATATTACCCCATTTCGGTGTTGATGCTCGCAGGCATCCGCGAGATTCTCATCATCTCCACGCCGCAGGATATGCCTGCATTTCAGCGACTTCTGGGCAACGGCAGCGACTATGGCGTGAGGTTCTACTACGCCACCCAAGCGCAGCCCAACGGCCTTGCCGAGGCCTTCATTATTGGCAAGGAGTTCATCGCCGGTGATAGTGTGTGCTTGGTTTTGGGCGACAATATCTTCTACGGCCAGGGCTTTACGGGTATGTTGGAGTCGGCCGTAAGGCGTGCCGAGGATGAGCATTTGTCGACCATTTTCGGCTACTCTGTGCCCAATCCCGAGCGATTTGGCGTGGCGGAGGTCGATGGCGAGGGCAGGGTTCTGAATATCGAGGAGAAGCCCACGCAGCCCAAGAGCAATGTGGCCGTTACGGGACTCTATTTCTATACTAATGAGGTAGTTGCGATTGCCGAGGCTCTTAAGCCCTCCTCTCGTGGCGAGTTGGAGATCACCGATGTGAATAGGGCTTTTTTGGCGGAGGGCAAACTCTGTATGCAGCCTCTGGGTAGGGGCTTTGCTTGGCTCGACACGGGCACCCACGAGAGCCTATTCGACGCTGCAAGGTTTGTGGAGGTCGTGGAGAGCCGCCAGGGCGTGCAGATAGCCTGCCTGGAGGAGATCGCTTGGCGCAAGGGGTGGATTACGAGCGAGCGCCTTGCCAAACTCGCCGAGCCGATGCGCAGTAGCGCCTATGGACAGTAT
>JAGBYS010000299.1 GCA_017628675.1 Tidjanibacter sp. | reverse complement strand
CCTGTGTGACCACTGTCCACAGGTCGAGATAAGATATAAGAGTAGATTAATGCCCGTAGTGGCTACACTTTTGTCGGTAGCCGTTGTGGTGCTATCGTCTATGCTGAAGGATATGGAAGACCTGAGCACGGTGCTCCTGACGATTGGCGTCGTTGCACTGGTGGCCTCGGCAGCAAAACTTGTAGCCCCAAGCAAGGTGCTCATCTACACCCCCACGGGTGAGAAGATTCGCCGCAGCAGCCTGAACCACAAGGCCGAGTTGGCCGAAAGGGTCGAACACGCCCTGGGTAGCGGCAATACCGAGTTGGTAAGGGCTCTGGCCGTCAAGGAGAGCGCACCACTTATGACGGTGCTCTACTCTACCCCCTCGGAGAGCCTTATTGCAGGCCAGACGCTGGAGTATATCCCCTATGAGTATCAGCCCAAGAGCAAAGTATATATTTTCACGAAATAGAGCAATTAAACCGACAAAAAAACGATGTTTGTAGTAGAAATTATCATTGGAATTGTGCTCCTTAGCATAGGAGCCTCGTGGCTTACGGATGGCGCCTCGGCCATCGCAAAGAGGCTGAAGGTGTCGGAGTTCCTGATTGGTGTAACGATTGTGGCCGTTGGTACCTCGATGCCCGAGTTTGTCGTGAGCCTTCAGAGCGCCATTGCCGGCCAGGCCGATGTGTCGATTGGCAATGTTGTGGGCTCCAACATCTTCAACATCTACGCCATTCTGGGTCTGACGACCATCATTGCGCCGCTGCCCCTGACACGCCAGAACGAACGACGCGACATCCCCATCTGCCTTGCCACAACCGTTCTGCTGTGCATTCTTGCGCTCGACGGAACGCTTTGGGGAGCCGAGGCCAACATCCTCTCGAGGGTGGATGGTGTCGCCCTGCTGCTCCTCTATGGACTCTTCCTCTGGTATATCATACGAGGTGGTCGCAAGGAGATGACCGCCACAGAGCCCGCACCCAAACCACAAACCACCCCTGCCACCGACCAAAAGAGCCACCCCGTGTGGCTGGCGGTGGCAATGGTGGGTGCGGGCCTTGGCGGCCTTGTCTGGGGCTCCGACCTCTTCCTTGAGGGCTCCATAGAGCTGGCTCGCAGAGTGGGCCTGAGCGAGGCCGTCATCGGCATTGTGTTGGTTGCTGCCGGCACCTCACTGCCCGAACTCTTCGCCTCGATTGTGCCCGCACTGAAGGGCAAGAGCGAGATTGCTCTGGGCAACATCCTGGGCTCCAACATCGCCAACATACTTCTCATCCTGGGCACAAGCGCCACCCTCACCCCACTCCGCCTGGGAGGTATCACACCCACAGATATGACGGTGATGCTCTCGGCAGTGGTTATGGTTCTGCTCTCGGCCTTTGTCCTGGGGCGCAGAAAGATTACAAGGGCGGAGGGAGCCATATTCCTGCTCATCTATGTGGTCTACACCCTGTGGCTGCTTAGGGGTTAGGTGTTGTGAGTTAGAGGAAAAAACCTATCTTTGCACCCAAAAGCGATGGATATGAACTTTGAAGGATTGATTATTGGCGTGTGTACATTCCTGATTATCGGCCTCTTTCACCCGATAGTCATCAAGACCGAATACCACTTTGGCACCAAGGTGTGGTGGGTATTCCTGCTGACGGGCCTTGCAGGCGTTGCGGGCTCTCTGCTTATCGAAAGCACACTGCTCTCTACCCTCCTGGGTGTCTTTGCCTTCTCATCCTTCTGGTCCATTATGGAGCTCTTCGAGCAGCGCGAGAGGGTCCGCAAAGGGTGGTTCCCCAAGAAAGAGAAATAAAGAAAAAACGCGGGTTACGAAATTGTGACCCGCGTTTT
>JAGBYS010000298.1 GCA_017628675.1 Tidjanibacter sp. | reverse complement strand
TTCAGCGTAACGCCCAAAGAGCACCACCATTTTTCATTTTTAGGCGGGGATTTCAAGGCTTGGTTTGGATTTTGCTCCGCAGTTTACTGGAGTAAATGAGGAAGCAAAATCCGAAGCATAACGCCGAAATCACCCCTAAAAATGGAAAATGCTACAAGAGGGGTTTGACATACTCGACAACCCTCCGGAAAATCTCCTCGGGTGAGGCCATAGTGCCCTCGGCAGTGGAGCAATCCACCACCTGCAACTCCTCGTCCTCACGAGCAGCCTCCAGGTAGACCTCCCTCACACGGCGTTGTAGGTCGAGCGACTTCTCGTGGATATCCACTCCGCCCGAGAGGTAGTTCCTATCCTCTCCCTCTCTCTGGGCCGTGAGCTTGGCCTCCGTGAAGCCAAAGGGGACATCCAGGAAGAGCGAGAGCGTGGGCTTTGGAATGGCGAACTGCTCATACTCGGTCCCGAGGATCCACTCCCTGAGAGCCTTGCGCTCCTCGGCCGAAGCCACCTTGGCGCACTGGTAGCCGATGTTGGAGTAGACATACCTATCGACAATCACACATTTGCCCTCGGCCAACCATCCGTTGATTTTGCTCGCCGCATCGGCCCTATCGCCCGCATAGAGCAGGGCCACAAGGTATGGGTTCACCTGCTCCACGGAGCCGAACTCGCCCCTGAGAAAGCGTGCAATCATATCGCCATAGACGGGCGCATCGAACCTCGGGAAGTGGAGATACTCACACTCCCTGCCCGTAGCCTCAACCATCTGGCGCAAAAGTTTAATCTGTGTGGATTTACCGGCTCCATCCAAGCCCTCAAGTACTATAAACATAATTCAAAATGCAAAATTCAAAATTCAAAATTGCGAGTAAGCGAGAGTAGAGGCTGCTTGCAGACTCTACCGAGCGAGAGCAATTAAAAGCCACCAGAGGTGGATTCTACTTTAACATTCTTATTGCCTTCTTCACTCCTGCCACGAGCGCATCGACCTCCTCCATAGTGTTGTAGAGTCCAAACGAGGCGCGGGCCATACCCTGCACCCCATAGTGGGCCATAACGGGGTCGGCACAGTGTGCTCCCGTGCGGATGGCCACGCCGCTCCTATCGAGCACCGAGCCGAGGTCGAAGTTATGCACCCCCTCCACATTGAAGCTCACAATGCTGCACTTATCCTTCGAGGTGCCATAAATCCTCAGGCCCTCGATCTTCTGAAGCTCCTCGGTGGCGTAGTCCAGGAGTGCCTTCTCGTGGGCCAGCACCTCGCCCCTATCGAGCTCCCTGAGGAACTTGATAGCCTCCGCCAGACCTATGGCGTCGATATAGTTGGCCGTGCCCGCCTCGAACTTCAGCGGCAGGTCGGCATAGGTGGTCTTCTCGAAGGTTACCTTCCTCACCATATCGCCACCACCCAGGAAGGGGGGCATAGCCTCCAACCACTTGCGCTTGCCATAGAGCACGCCCACACCATTGGGGCCGTAGAGCTTATGGCTCGAGAAGGCGTAGAAGTCACAATCCAGCTCCCTCACATTCACCTCGCTATGGACAAAGCCCTGACAGCCATCCACCATCACCACAGCACCCACCTCGTGGACCCTTGCGATGATGGGCCTCAGGTTGGGCATCGTGCCGAGCGTGTTGCTCGCCTGCGTTACGGCCACAACCTTCGTGCGGCCATCCACAAGCCTCTCCAAACCCTCCAACACAAGGTTGCCCTCATCATCGAAGGGCAGTACCCTCAGCTCTGCCCCCTTGCGCTCACACATCATCTGCCAGGGGACAATGTTCGAGTGGTGCTCCATCTCCGTGACCACCACATTGTCGCCCTCGGCGAGGAAGCGCTCCGAGAAGCTATAGGCCACCGTATTGATGGCCGCCGTAGCACCCGCCGTGAAGATGACCTCGCCACTATCACTCGTGCCGAGAGCCTCAGCCACCACCTGGCGAGCCTCCTCGTAGAGTGCCGTGCAGCGCTCCGAGAGGTAGTGGACACCTCGGTGGATGTTGGCATTCTCCGTGCGGTAGAGCTCCGCAACCCTCTCAATGACCCTCCTCGGCTTCTGTGCCGTAGCGCCATTATCCAGGTAGACCAGAGGCTTGCCATAGACCCTCTGCTCCAAAATGGGGAACTCCGCTCTTATTTTTTCTACTTCGTACATTGCAAGTTGAAAGTTGAGAGTTATTAATTAATTCTTTTCGCAGCTTTTTGTAAAAAGCTGCACCAAAAACTTTTGGGAGATACTTCGTATCTCTACATTGGCACTACCCTATTTCGGAGCCACCCTAACAGAAGTGCCACTCTGGCACAAAAGCTGCACCAAAAACTTTTAGGAGGTACTACAGGCCAACAACCCTCTCGAACTCCTCCCTCAGGGCCTCGTCACTGACCTTGTCCACGATCTCCTGCACAAAACCTCCGAGCTGCAGACGGCGTGCGTCATCCTCCGAGAGGCCTCGCTGGCGCATATAGTATATCTGCTCCTCGTTCATCTGGCCCACCGTTGCGCCGTGCGAACACTTCACATCGTCGGCGTAGATCTCCAGCTGTGGCTGGGTCTGAATCCTCGCCGTGGGCGCCAGGAGCACATTGCGGCTCTGCTGGTAGGCCTCGGTCTTCTGTGCATCGGGGGCGACATAGACCAGACCCTCAAAGAGGCCATAGCCCTTCTCGCCGGCCACACCCCTTACCTGCTGGTCGCTATGGCAGCTGGGGGCGTTATGGCGCATATCGGTGTGCACCCTCACACGGCCCTCACCTCGGGCCAGAAAAACTCCGTAGAGCTCCACATCGGCACCCTCGCCGTTCAGCTCTATATGGTAGTCGTAGCTAACCTCACGGTCGGTCACCGCCGCAAAGACCACCTTGGCGTGGGCCCCCGCCTCGAGGCTGAGGCTCACACGATGGCTGCCGCTGCTACAGAGCTGGTACACCTCAAGGCTCTCACCCGAGGCTATCTGCCACTCTCCACTGCATCCGTCGCACTCAGCGCACCCCTCTCTCAATATTATCGTTCTCTTGTCGGACAT
>JAGBYS010000297.1 GCA_017628675.1 Tidjanibacter sp. | reverse complement strand
CTTTGCGTGAATGGTTGCATTATCCGCGCGTTCTATCCCCTGTTGATTAAAAGGTTACGATTTTTTCTTAAATCGTGACCTTTTTTTATTTTCCCCAATCGGGGATAGAATCACTATCGAAGAGCCGTGGCTCTTCTACCCATCTCTCCCATATCTCTTATCCCTCCCACCTGCTCTCTCTCTGATGGCACTTTTTTCGCTTTCCACATCCTAAAAGTAGGGAGTGCAATAAAAAACCTGAAAACTCGTTTGGTTTTTTGAGTTTTCTCCCTATCTTTGCGCCGCTTTTCGCGTGTGCGCCGCTTTCCGCGTGTGCGTGGCGTATTAATTACGGAGTGTATTAAATCAAGCATAATGACCGAACACAAAATTAACGACAACAGGGCGCGAGTCATCTCGGTGGCCACGAGGCTCTTTCTCAAGAGTGGCTTCAAGGCGGTGAGGATGGACGATGTGGCCCACGAGTGTGGCATCTCCAAGCGCACCCTCTATGAGCTCTTCGAGGACCGCGAGCACCTTATTATGGGGTGTCTGGACGAGCAGTGCCGAGCACAGGGCGAGGAGCACCAGGAGCTGATGGTGGGTGCTGAGAATGTTCTGCACGCTTTTTGGCTACTGTTCAGCCAGAAAAAAGAGTCCTGCTTCATCGATGCCACAATAGTTGAAGAGTTGAGGCGTTATTATCCCAAGGCCTTTGAGCACCTCGTGGTGAATGTCCACGAGATTATGGTGCGCAAGATCTATGAGCAGTTGCACAAGGGTGTCAGCGACGGGCTCATTATCGAGTCGCTCGACCTGGAGTTCTTCTCGCGCGCGATGACCAATTATATATATGGTCTGGGCCTCATCCAGCACAACACCTCCATCACGGGCGTGGTGCTCAACGAGCAGACCATCCCGAGCGCTGTGCTCATCTTCCTCAGGGGTATCTCCACCGAGCGAGGAAGAGGATATATTGACGAAAAAATACTAAAAACGCTATAAGAATTATGAAAAGAAGTATCATTGCACTCTTCGCAGTGCTTTGTGTGGGTGTGGCCTGGGCGCAGCCTATGACCCTCTCTCTGGACAAGGCACTCGAAATTGCCCTTTCGGACAACCCAACCATTAGGGTGGCAGACCTGGAGATTGAGCGCCAGGATTGGGTGAGAAAACAGAGCGTGGGTAACCTGTTGCCATCGGTATCGGTGTCGGGACAGTACTCCTACAGCATCGTCAAACAGGAGATGGCCAAGGGTCTGTCGTTTGGTGCCGATAACTCCATCAGCACCTCTGCACAACTCACATTGCCTCTGTTTGCACCCTCGGTCTATGAGATGCTCCGTATGAACCAGACGCAGCTCGAGCAGGCCGTCGAGAGCGCCCGCAGCTCCAAGATCACCCTCGCCAACGAGGTCAAGAAGGCATACTACAACATCCTGCTGGCCGAGCAGTCGCTCTCGGTGCTGAAGGAGAGCGAAAAGTCCATTGCCGAGACGGTGGCCAACACGGAGGCTATGTACCGACAGGGCCTGGCCTCGGAGTATGACCTTCTGACTGCCCAGGTGCAGCTCTCCAACCTGAAGCCCACGATTCTTCAGACCGAGACCTCCATTCGCACCAGCAAACTGCTCTTTAGGATGTACCTCGGTCTTCCCGCCGAGGTGGAGTTCACCCTTGAGGGCACCCTCGACGACTTCGCCGAGGAGGTGGCAGCGGCTACCATTCCCACCAATGAGATAGACTATGCCAATAATGCCGACCTGAGGGCCCTCGAGCTCCAGGCAAGGCTTCTGGAGCACCAACTCAAGCTGACCAACGCTTCTCGTCTGCCGACCATTGCGGCCTTCTCGAGCTTTATGTTCTCGGGTAACGACAACACGATGGACTTCGGCAGTATGATGGGTGGCGCTATGGGCGGTGGTGCAGGTGGCTCGGCCCCTGCAACCAAGAAGGAGTGGTGGTGGCAGAACCCCCTCTCGGCAGGTATCTCCATCAGTATCCCCCTCTTCTCGGGTGGTAAGAATGTCAATAAGGCCCACGAGATTCGCAACTCGCTCAGTCAGCTCTCCCTCCAGAGGGACTACCTCAAGCAGAGCATCGGTGTGCAGGTGGAGAACGCCTTTAATGCCATCCTCACCGCACGCGAGAAGATGGCTGCCAATGAGATCACGGTGCGCCAGGCAGAGAAGGCCTACGAGATTGCCGAGGTGAGGTACAACGCAGGTGCTGGCACTATCCTCGAACTCAACTCCTCGGAGCTCTCGCTCACCCAGGCACGCCTGAACTACTCCCAGGCCATCTATGACTACCTGGCTGCTCGTGCCGACTATGAGAAGATCATTGGTGAGGACTTTGAGTTCGCCCCCACCCACCAGGAGAGTGAGGCTGCGGCCACAGAGTAGAACCGACAAAACAACGAAGAAATAAGAAAATAAAACGATATAAAGAGTCTATGAAACGAAACATCTTTTGTGTAGCCCTGGCCGCTCTGGCCGCCCTCACACTCACCTCCTGTGGCCCCAAGACCAAGGCAGGTGCCGCTGCAACTCAACCCCAAGCCGAGAAGGCCACACTCGTGAAGGTGGCCGCTGTCGAAAGCGAGGAGGTGGCCGAAACCATCGAGTTTACCACCACTCTGCTCCCCTTCAAGAAGAGTTTTATTACCCCCCAGATGTCGCTCCGCATCGACGCCATCAATGTTAATGTGGGCGACCACGTGCGTCAGGGTCAGCTTGTTGCCAAGCTCGATAAGAACCAGTACAACCAGTCCTCCGTGCAGCTCAAGAATGCCGAGCAGAACCTCCAGAGGATGAAGAGCGTCTATGAGGCAGGCGGTGTGAGCAAGTCGCAGATCGACGAGCTCGAAACCTCCGTGTCGGTGCTCCGCGAGACGGTTGCCAACCTGGAGCGTAACATCGATCTTCGCGCCCCCTTCGATGGTGTCATCACCGGCCGCTACAACGAGCCCGGTGACCTGTTCACTATGGCCGGCAATGCCGACGGTGGTGTGGGAGTGCTGCAGGTGATGCAGATCAACAAACTCAAGGCTGTGGTTGCCATCTCGGAGCAGTACTATCCCCAGGTGTATAAAGGTATGAAGGTGATGGTGACTGCGGATGTCTACCCCGACAAGGAGTTTGAGGGTACCGTGAATATCGTCTATCCCTCCATTAATGCCTCGACCCACACCTTCAATGTGGAGGTGATGGTGCCCAACGGCAAGGAGATTCTCCGCCCCGGTATGTTCGCGCGCACGGAGTTCAATATGGGTAACCGCCAGAGCCTTGTGGTGCCCGATGTGGCTATCCAGAAGCAGATGGGTGTCAACGACCGCTATGTCTATGTCATCAAGGATGGCGTTGCCGAGCGCAGGGTTGTGACCCTCGGTCGTCAGGTGGGCGACAAAGTGGAGATTCTCTCGGGTGTGTCGGAGGGTGAGAGCGTTGCCATCACCTCGCTCTCGAAGATCAAGAACGGCTCGTCGGTGGAGATTGTGGCCGAGTAAGCAGAAAATCAAAGAAAACGAGTTAGACGATGAAAATATACGAAACTTCAGTTAAGAAACCGATCTCGACGGCGCTCATCTTCGTCGCAGTGATTGTCTTTGGCCTCTTTTCGCTGAACAGACTCGCCATCGACCAGCTGCCCGAGATGGATCTGCCTGCCATTTCGGTCATTACCACCTATACGGGTGCCAATGCGGAGGATATCGAGAACAACATCACCCGCCGCATTGAGGATGGTCTGAATACGGTGAGCAACCTCAAGGAGATCACCTCCAAGTCGAGTGACGGTGTGTCGCTCGTGTCGCTCGAGTTTGAGTGGGGCACCAACCTCGATGAGGCCTCCAACGACATCCGCGATGCTCTGGGCCGCCTCTCGGACTACCTGCCCGAGGATGCCGAGGAGCCCATCCTCTTCCGCTTCAACTCGTCTCTGATGCCCATTATGGGCTTTGCCATCACGGCCGAGGAGAGTTACCCCGCACTCAACAAGATTCTCGAGGAGCAGTTCTCCAACCGACTGAGCCGCATCGACGGTGTGGGCTCGGTGAGTGTGGTGGGTGCCCCTGTCAGGGAGATTCAGGTCAATGTGGATCCCGTGAAGATGGAGGCCTATGGCCTTTCGGTGGAGCAGATTGGCGGCATCATCGCCCAGGAGAACATCAACACCTCGGGCGGTACGCTCGACATCGGTAACCACACCTACAACCTCAAGGCCGACGGCGAGTTCAACTCCTCGGACGACCTGAAGAGCATCCTTATTAGCAATATGGGTGGCCAGGAGGTCTATTTGAGGGATATTGCCGAGATTAAGGATACGCTCGAGAAGGAGACCCTCGATGAGAGGCTCAATGGCGAGAAGGGTGTCAGGGTGATGATTCAGAAACAGTCCGGCGCCAACACCGTGAGGATTGTAAATGAGGTCAAGAAGATGCTCCCCGAGATTAAGAAAAACCTCCCCTCGGATGTGACCATCCACCTTCTGAACGACTCCTCGAAGAACATCAAGGACTCCATCAGCACCCTGACCGATACGGTTATGTTCGCATTCCTGTTTGTGATTATGGTGGTGCTCTTCTTCCTGGGCAGGTGGAGGGCTACGCTGATCATCTGCCTTACGATTCCCATCTCGCTTGTGGTATCGTTCATCTACCTGAACCTCACGGGCGGTACGCTCAACATCATCTCCCTCTCGTCGCTCTCGATTGCAATCGGTATGGTTGTGGACGATGCGATTGTGGTTCTGGAGAACATCACAACCCACATCGAGCGTGGCTCCAAGCCCCGCGAGGCGGCCATCTATGGTACCAATGAGGTGTGGTTGTCGGTTATTGCCACCACGCTGGTGGTTGTGGCTGTGTTCCTGCCCCTGACTATGGTAGACGGTATGGCAGGCGTAATGTTCAAACAGCTCGGCTGGATTGTGTCGCTTGTGGTCTGCACCTCGACGGTTGCGGCCATCTCGCTCACCCCTATGCTCTCGGCACTGATGCTCAAGATTGAGAACAACCAGCACACCTATAAGGGTCTGAGCATTGTCTATAAACCCATCGACCGTTTCCTCTCTTGGCTCGACAGGGCCTACGACAGGCTCCTCAGGTGGGCTCTGGCACACAAGAAGATAATCTTCTTTGCGCCTATGGTGCTTCTCATCTTCGGTATGTGGCTCTTTGCAACTAAGATTCCCACCGAGTTTATGCCCTCGAGCGATAGCGACCAGATGTCGGCCACCATCACTCTGGACCAGAACCTGAGCGTGGAGTACACCTCGGCTGTGGCACGACGCATCGACAGCATCGTCTATGCCAAGTATCCCGAGGTTATGTTGCTCTCCACCTCGGCGGGCTCCTCGAGTGGCTCCAATGTCTTTGCGGCAATGAGCACCACGGGTAGCAACATCATCAACTACACCTTCCGCCTTACCGACCCTCAGGATAGGGAGCGCACAGTCTTCGAGATTGCCGACGCCTTCCGTGCCGACCTGGCCACCATTCCCGAGATTAAGCGCTCGGTAGTTAGCGGTGGTGGCGGTATGATGGGCGGTGGCAGCTCGGTGCAGGTGCAGATTTTCGGCCACGACATTGAGCACACCAATGCCATTGCCAACGACCTTGTTGCAGAGTTCGCAAAGCTCGAGGGTGCAAGGGATGTGCGCCTGTCGAGGGACGATATGAGGCCCGAGTATAATGTGGAGTTCGACCGCAACAAGCTCGCCTACTACGGCCTGAATACCTCGACCGTGTCGAGCGCCATCCGTAACCGCATCAATGGTATGACCGCCTCCATCTATCGTGAGGATGGCGAGGAGTACTACATCAAGGTGCGCTTCGGCGAGGAGCACCGCACCTCACTGGAGGATGTGGAGAACATCCTTGTCTACAACTCTCGTGGTCAGGGCGTGAGGGTGCGCGACATCGGCAAGGTGACCGAGGTCTATGCTCCCCCCACCATTGAGCGTGAGAACCGTCAGCGCCTTGTGACCGTGACGGTGGCGCTGGGCAACAATGTGGTGCTGGGCGATATGGTTGCCAGGGTCAATGGCGTGCTCGATGGCTACGCAATGCCCGAGGATGTCTACACCTACATCGGTGGCGATTGGGAGGATCAGCAGGAGTCCTTCGGCGACATCGGTACCCTGCTGCTGCTAATCGTGATGCTCGTCTACATCGTTATGGCCACCCAGTTTGAGTCGTTCGTGATGCCCTTCATCATTATGTTCACCATCCTCTATGCGCTCCCCGGCTCGGCCATTGCGCTCTGGATGACGGACACCCCTCTGAGCCTTATGGCCCTTATCGCCATCGTTATGCTCGTGGGTATTGTTGTGAAGAACGGTATCGTGATGGTGGACTACACCAACCTGCTGCGTGAGCGTGGCGAGAAGATGTACGACGCTGTGCTGGCGGCCGGTAAGAGCCGTCTGCGCCCCGTACTGATGACCTCGCTGACCACCATCCTCGGTATGTTGCCTATGGCTCTGGGTCTGGGTAATGGTGCCGAGCTGTGGCAGCCTATGGGTATCGCCATTGTGGGCGGTCTGACCTTCTCCACCATCCTTACGCTCGTAGCTGTCCCCATCCTCTACTATGTATTTATGGGCCGCAGCGAACGCTTCATCGCACGCCGCAAGGCTCGCCAGGAGAGGCGCGCAAGGCTCAAGATGGAGGCCGTTGCACAGCGCGACAAGTAACCACCTTTTTTCAGATTTACAAACTTTGCACTATGAAAGCACTTTTTATATCATACAACCAGGCGATGACCGAGCGCATCGCCGCAATGCTCGACCAGCAGGGTATTAGGGGCTACACCCTCTTTCCCCTGACCCACGGTCGTGGCAGCTACACCGGTGAGCCCCATATGGCAAGCCACACCTGGCCCGCAATGAACTCCACCATCATAGCGATGGTTGAGGACGAGAAGGTCGCACCCGCAATGGAGGCCCTCCGCGACATCGACAAGGATACTCAGCTTCAGGGCCTTCGGGCGTTTGTCTGGAGTATAGACTCCCAAATGTAATAAAAACGCATATAGCGGGCGAATTTTGCACCGCTCTTCGATAGGCGAGTTCCTCATTTGCGATAAGCAAACTGCGGACTCGCCTTCTTGTTTGGCAAAAAATTCTCTCCGCTCTATGCGTTTTTAGTCTAAGGTCTAAGGTCTAAGGTCTAAAGTCTAACCGACCTAAGTCCTTAAAGTCCTTTTAGCCCTTTTAGCCCTTCCTCCCCTAAGTCACTAAAAATCAAAAAATTTTGAATTTTGCAT
>JAGBYS010000296.1 GCA_017628675.1 Tidjanibacter sp. | reverse complement strand
CATCCACTGCGGATGGCGCTCTCTTTTTATGTGGCATTATCGTTTACTCAACGAGCTTGATATTGAGGTCTACGAGCTGTGCGGGGTCGATGGCGGTGGGTGAGTCAACCATCACATCGCGACCCTGATTGTTCTTGGGGAAGGCGATGTAGTCGCGGATGGACTCCGAGCCGCCGAAGAGCGAGCAGAACCTATCGAAACCGAAGGCGATACCTGCGTGGGGAGGTGCACCAAACTTGAAGGCGTTCATCAGGAAGCCGAACTGTGCCTCTGCCTGCTCGGGCGAGAAGCCCAGAAGGCGGAACATCTTCTGCTGCAACTCGCTGTCGAAGATACGCACCGAGCCGCCACCTACCTCTACGCCGTTGCAGACGAAGTCGTAGGCGTTGGCCCTAACCTTGCCGGGATCGCTCTCCATATACTCAACATCCTCGGGCTTGGGCGAGGTGAAGGGGTGGTGCATAGCGTAGAAGCGCTGAGTCTCCTCATCCCACTCCAGCAGGGGGAAGTCCACAACCCACATAGGAGCAAACTTCTTGGGATCGCGGAGGCCCAGACGGTCGCCCATCTCCAGACGGAGAACATTGAGAGCCGAGAGGGTGTGTTTCCTGTCACCTGCAAGGATGAGAATCAGGTCGCCACTCTTGGCGCCACACTTCTCTGCGATGGCGGTGAGCTCCTCGGGGGTGTAAAACTTGTCGATGCTCGACTTGATGCCGGCCTCCTCTACGCGGATCCATACGAGGCCCTTGGCACCCACCTGGGGACGCTTCACGAAGTCGGTGAGCGAGTCGATCTGCTTGCGGGTGTAGCTTGCGCAGCCCTCGGCCACGATGGCACCCACATACTCTGCCGAGTCGAATACGACGAAATCTTTGCCCTTAACATCGGCAGTTATGTCGTTGAACTCCATACCGAAACGGATATCGGGTTTGTCGGAGCCGTATTTCTCCATAGCCTCGTGCCACGACATACGGGGGAAGGTGTAGTCGATCTCCACGCCGAGTACCTCCTTGAAGAGGGTCTTGGCAAAACGCTCAAAGATGTTCAGAACATCCTCCTGCTCCACGAACGACATCTCGCAGTCGATCTGTGTGAACTCGGGCTGACGGTCGGCCCTGAGGTCCTCGTCGCGGAAGCAGCGAACAATCTGGAAGTAGCGGTCATAGCCGGCCACCATCAGCAGCTGCTTGAAGGTCTGGGGGCTCTGGGGCAGAGCGTAGAACTTGCCGGGGTTGAGCCTCGAGGGCACGAGGAAGTCGCGTGCGCCCTCGGGGGTGGAGTTGATCATATAGGGGGTCTCAATCTCCATAAAGTTCTCGCCCGAGAGGAAGTTGCGGGTCACCTGTGCCATACGGTGGCGGAGCATAAGTGCATTTTTGAGGGGGTTACGCCTCAGGTCGAGGTAGCGGTAGCGCATCCTCAGGTCGTCGCCGCCGTCGGTGTTGTCCTCAATGGTGAAGGGAGGGGTCTCGGCTGCGTTGAGTACCTTGAGCTCCGAGAGGGCCACCTCAATCTCACCGGTGGGAATCTTGTTGTTCTTGCTCGAACGCTCCAGAACCTGTCCTTTGGCCTGAATAACATACTCACGACCGAGCTGCGAGGCGCTCTCTTTGACCATCTCGGAGCTGCTCTCGTCAACCACGAGCTGGGTGATGCCGTAGCGGTCACGCAGGTCAATAAAAGTCATACCGCCGAGGTTGCGTACTCTCTGTACCCAACCCGCGAGGGTCACCTCCTGGGAGAGGTGCTGAAGGCGAAGTTCGCCACAAGTGTGTGTTCTGTACATACCTTATTTATTATATTGTTATTTTATCCTATCTTTGTACGCTGTGAGCGAAAAATCTTTCAAAGGTACAAAAAAGATGGAAATGGAGTACAATATGGAGCATTTTTTTATGCAAAGGGCGCTTTCTGAGGCCCGTGCGGCTGCCGAGGAGGGCGAAATACCCATCGGTGCGGTGGTCGAGTGTGGCGGCAGGATTGTCGGCAAGGGCCACAATAGGGTGGAGGCCTTGGGCGACGCCACGGCCCACGCCGAGATGCAGGCCCTGACGGCGGCAATGAACACCCTGGGTGGTAAGTACTTGCCCGAGTGTACGCTCTATGTCACCGTGGAGCCTTGTGTGATGTGTGCCGGAGCGCTCGCCTGGAGCCAGATTGGCAAGGTGGTCTATGGCGCAGCCGACCCTAAGAGGGGCTATTCGACCTACTCCAACCACATACTTCACCCCAAAACCGAGGTCGTGGCGGGCCTTATGGAGCAGGAGTGTAGAGAGGTTATGGAAGAATTTTTCAAAAAATTGCGCAAGTGAATTGCAATTCAGCAGAGGATTGCATAATTTTGTGGCAATTATTTCGTTGAAATAATAACTGGGACAAAACTAATAACTAAAATAATCAAACGATACAATGAAAATCAAAGCTTTTATGGTCGCTCTCGCAGCACTTGTGCTGAGCACCAACACTTTTGCACAGGAGCCTTCGATTGAGCTCAACAATGCCTACGCAAATGCTACGCAGAAAATCTCGGCAAAGGAGTATGCCGAGGCTATCTCCTTCTTGGAGCAGACTCTGGAGTTGGCTTATGCAGAGGAGAATGCAGAGTACCTTGTAAAGGCTCAGAGGTATATCCCCGTATGCTACTACAGTAGTGGTAATGCCAAAGTTAAAGCCAAAAACCTCGATGGTGCACTTGAGGACTACGCAAAGGCTATCGAGCTGGGTAACTTCTATGGCGACACCAAGACCGTGCGTAACGCCAAGAACCAGATTTCTAAAATCTATAAGAGCAAAGGTGCCGGTGCCTACAATAAGAAGAACTACGCTGCTGCTGCTGAGGTGTTCGCAAAGGGCTATGAGGCCAACCGTCAGGATACCGACCTGGCTCTCTACCTCGCTATGAGCTACTGCGAGATGGGTGACTATACCAATGGCGTAAGGGTTTACACCGACATCATCGCTCTCGAGACTCGCCACAGCAAGTTCGCTAAGGCTGCCGCTACCGCCAAGGAGAAACTCTCCAACTACCTCCTCGTGAAGGCTCAGGAGGAGAGCAAGAAGGGCGACAAGGATGCTGTCTATGCAACCCTCGAGATCCTCGTTGATGCTGTGCCCGCACGCTTCGACAACCAGATCTATCGTCTGAACACCGCCGCTAACAACAAAGATTGGGCTAACCTTGCAGCTTGGGGCGAGCAGGCTCTGCCTCACTTCAAGGGCAACGATGTTCAGCTGAGCGACATCAACTACCTCATCGCTGTTGCCTACGACAGTATGGACGAGAACGAGAAGGCTATCGAGGCCTACAAGTGCGTGACTGCCGGCAAGCAGGTTGCTGCTGCCAAGAAGCGTGCTAATGAGTTGGCTAAGTTCCTCAAGGAGCAGAAGGCTCACCAGAAATAAACGCATATAGCGAGCGACTGCTGCGTTATACAACAAAAAAATGCTCTGGCATTTACGAAAGTAATATGCCAGAGCATTTTTTTTGGTCTAAAGTCTAAGGTCTAAAGTCTAACCGACCTAAGGCCTCAAGAACTAAAAGGGCTCAAAGGGCCGAAAGGGCAAAAATAGCCCAAGGGGCCAAAAGGGCCGAAAGGCTCCCACTATTCCCCCTCTAAGTTAGAGGGGGTGCTGCGAAGCAGCGGGGGCGTGTGTTGCAAAGCCTACAATCTTGCCTACTGACAACTTTCCCCCTCTCCGCTTGACCCAACAAAAAACCTCACAAGCCAACGGCTTGTGAGGTTTTTCTTTATAAGGTATGCTGCCCCTATCGGTAGAGGAAGCGTTTGATGGACTTCTTGGGGGTCTTCTCAAACTCGGTGGCGCGCAGCTCGATGGAGGCAACCTTCTCGTAGGAGGCAACCAGCGAGTTGAGCTCCTTGAGGGTGTCGTTCATAAGCTCGGGGAGTTTTGACTGGCTGATGCCCGCAGCGTCGAGCTGATCGAAGTCGGGCACCACAATGGCCACAAGTTTATTATCTCTCTCCACCACAAGGCTCTCGAGCACATAGGCCAGGTTGTTGAGTTTAGCCTCGATCTCCTCGGGGTAGACATTCTGACCGCCACTCATCAGGATCATAGTCTTGCTTCGGCCACGCAGGAAGATGTTGTGGTCGGCGTCGATGGTACCCATATCGCCCGTGTGGAGCCAGCCCTCCTCGTCAATAGCCTGAGCTGTAGCCTCGGGATTCTTGTAGTATCCCTTCATGACCTGCTCGCCGCGGATGAGAATCTCACCGGGGATGTGTGCGGGGTCGGGCGAGAGCACTCGACACTCACAGAAGTCGGTGAGGATGCGACCTGCCGAGGTGGGGATGTAGCCATCGGTGTAGAGTCGGTGGCTGATAAGAGGACCACACTCGGTCATACCGTAGCCCACAGTGATGGGGAATTTGATGCGGTGGAGGAACTCCTCAACCTCTGCGTTGAGTGCCGCACCACCCACAATGAACTCATAGAACTCACCACCGAGGGTTGCCACAAGTTTCTTGCGAATCTGGGCATATACCACATTGTCAATCAGAGGAATGGACAAGGCTGTCTTCATCAGGCCGCTGCCAATAATGGGAAAAATCTGCTTCTTGACAACCTTCTCGATAATCATAGGCACCGAGCAGATGACATTGGGACGCACCTCGGCCATAGCCTCAATCAGGATTTTGGGCGAGGGAATCTTACCCAGCAGTGTCACGTGGGTACCTGCACCGAGCGAGCAGAGCATATCGATAGCTGCACCAAAGGCGTGGGCCAGGGGCAGGAAGCAGAGTACGCGCGAGCCACGGAAGTGGTACTTCTTGGGCAGCACATACATAAGCTGTGCGGTGAGGTTGTTGACGGTGAGCATCACACCCTTCGAGAAGCCCGTCGAGCCACTTGTGTAGCTCAAGAGGCAGACCTCGTCGTTGCCCACTTCGGGGTAGACGATATCCTCGGCCGAGAAGCCCTCGGGGTAGCGTGCACGGTAGTGCTTAATGAGGTTCTTCTGGAAGGAGGTGAGCTTGTCACCCTCGCGCTCGAAGATACAGTGGTAGTCGGTCAGCGAGAAGGCCGCATTGATGCCGAGCACACGCTCCTCGTCGATGACATCCCAGAAGGCGTCACCCAGGAAGAGGAGTTTCGACTCCGAGTGGTTGATGATGTGGTTGATGTCGTTGGGGTTGAAGTCCTGCAGGATGGGGACAATCACAGCGCCATAGGTGATGGTCGCCAGGTAGGCGATGACCCAACGGGGGTTGTTTCGACCAATCAGGGCAATCTTATCGCCCTTCTGGATGCCGGCCTCCTCAAACAGAAGGTGGAGTTTGGAGATCTCCTTGGCCATCTCGTAGTACGAGAAGGTCTCCTTCTTGAAGTAGTCGGTCAGAGCAGGGAGTTCGCGGTTGTCGCGGAAGCTCTGCTCGTAGATTCTAATCAGGTTCTCTTGAAGCATAAAACTGTATTTTATGTTATCTCTCTGTCCTCATATCCGAGTCGGGGGCGTGGTTCTCTCTTGGTGCCCCGTGGTGTCGGAATGCGAGTGCAAAGATAGGGTTCTGTCTATTAAGCGGCAAAACGGCTACCTCTCTTTGGCCTTGGCTTTACTACGGCCAAAGAGGTAAGTTTTGTTCTCGGTGCCCGCCAAAAGTCGTCCGATGTTGGAGCGGTGGGTGTAGAACAAAAGGAGCGATATGAAGCCGAAAAAGCCCATCAGTATGGGGCTGCTGTCGCCACACAGCGCTGCGTAGAAGGGGAGCAGCAGACCGCCCACCATCGAGCCCACCGACACATAGTGCGAGAAGGCCACAATCACAAAGAAGGTCGCCAACGAGAGGAGTATGCCCCCCACCGAGAAGGCAAACATTGCGCCCACGAGCGTGGCCACGCCTTTGCCGCCCCTGAAGCCCGCAAAGATGGGGTACATATGGCCCACGACGGCCAACAGGCAGAGCGAAATCTTTGTGTAGAGCCACAGCTGGGAATCAGCCTCATAGCCAGCCAGATGTATCAACGACACGGCGGCGTAGCCCTTGAGCATATCGATCAAAAAGACGGGGAGTGCGGCCTTGGCGCCGAGCACGCGAAGCACATTTGTGGTGCCCGCATTGCCGCTGCCCTGGGTGCGCACATCCACCCCATAGAAGATCTTGCCAATCCATACGGCGCTCGGAATCGAGCCCAGCAGATAGGCTCCAATGTGTATTGCAAAAAATAGTATCCAATCCATAGTTTATCACTGTTTTATAGTCGGGTGATTGCTATCCAGAGGATAGCACAGCCCGAGGGTCACAACAAACAAAGATACATAACTTTTTTCAATCTCCCAAATCCGCCCTCCCAACCCCACCAATCGACCCACTTTTGGCCCACTTTTGCTACGATGCCCAAGGTTGCACTTGGCATCCATTCAGGATATAAATTGTGGCTCCGAAAACATCTTTGCAGAGGGCGCAAGAGAGGTGAATGGTGGAAAAAATTCAACAAAAATCGGCCCGATGTGTGAGGGTTTTTAACAAAAACACCTATATTTGTGGATTATTGCACACGACTTGCCCCGAAGGAGGGTTTTGTAGGGTGGATATTCAACGATTTGTTGGAAGTTTCCCCTGGCCGAGTGGCAATTGAACACAAAAACAAGAAAACTAACTATAACTACACAAAACTTTTATGAGCGCAAAAATCAAATTCAAAGCCTTCAATGCGAAGGAGTTTTTCACCCTCAAGAATCTTCTCTCTTGGTTGGTAGTGACGGTGGGTGTTGTTGTGATGTCGGCAGGTTTCGCCCTCTTCACCAACCCCTACAAAATCATCCCCGGCGGTGTCTATGGTCTGGGCCGTGTGCTTCACGACATCTTCCCCCAGATTCCCACGGGTACCTTCGGCTTTATGTTCGATATTCCTCTGATGATCATCGGTCTGCTGGTCTTTGGTGGCAGCTTTGGTGCCAAGACCATCTACGCCGCACTCATCTCGCCTCTGATTATGAACGGCCTCACAAGCCTTGTGGGCGAGGGCCCCTACGCTGTGGCAGACTACGCTGCCGAGGGTAAGGTCTATGCCGGCTCGGAGTGGATTACCAACCACTTTAACTTCGCCGAGGATCCCCTGATGGCCTCCATCTTTGGTGGTATTCTGATTGGTGCAGGTGTGGGTATCATCATCCGTGGTGGCGCAACCTCGGGCGGTACGGACATCGTGTCGATGATCATCAGCAAGTTCTGCAAGATGAAGTTCTCCACCGCAATGGTGATGGTTGAGTCCACCATCGTGGTCATCGGTATGTTGCAGTTCCGCGATTGGCAGCTGCCCCTCTACTCGCTCATCAGTATCTATGTGAGCAGCAAGGCAGTAGACCTCGTGCTGGATGGTGCAACCTACGAGAAACTCCTGTTTGTAATCTCCGAGAAGAACGACGAAATCAAACAATATATCCTCCACGAGTTGGGCCGCGGTGGCACCTACATCAAGTCGAGCGGTATGTACACCGACAAGGATCGCGATATGCTCTTCCTGGTTGTCAGCCGCAAGGAGATTGCTGCCGTGAAGAGCAAACTCCGCGAGATCGACGAGCAGTCGTTTGTTGTGGTTGTGGATGCCCACGAGACCTACGGCGACGGCTTCAAGAAGTTCGAGATTGACGAGAACACCAACGCATAATCCCCAAGTGGAGGCGTAACGGACAATAAACCAAAACAAAAGAATGGAAATCAAACGAGCCACGACGGGTGGCGGACGCAAACTCTACATTGAGACCTATGGTTGCCAGATGAATGTCGGCGACACAGAGATTATTGTATCCATAATGCAGCAGGAGGGCTTCATCTATACCGACAAAATAGAGGAGGCCGACATCATCCTTGTAAACACCTGCTCCATTCGCGACAATGCCGAGCAGCGCATCTGGGGACGACTCAAGGAGTTCCAGCGCTACAAGAGGGCCAAACGCTCTCTGGTGGTGGGCATTGTGGGCTGTATGGCCGAGAGGCTCAAGGAGCAACTCCTGGAGCGTGAGCCCATTGTGGATATCGTTGCCGGCCCCGACTCCTACCGCGATATGCCTCGCCTTGTGGCGGCGGCCACGGCGGGTGGCAAGGGTGTCAATGTGGCACTCTCGCAGGAGGAGACCTATGGCGACATCCGTCCCGTGAGGCTCGACAGCAATGGTGTGAGTGCCTTTGTGAGCATTATGCGTGGCTGCATCAATATGTGTGCCTACTGCGTGGTGCCCTACACCCGAGGCATTGAGCGCAGCCGTGACCCCGAGACCATCATCCGTGAGCTCAATGACATCTACTCGCAGGGCTACCGTGAGGTGACGCTGCTGGGTCAGAATGTAAACTCCTACCGCTGGAAAAACGCTGAGGGCGAGGTTGTTGTGGACTTCCCACGACTGATGGAGATGGCTGCTGCGGTGGCCCCCGATCTGCGTGTTAGGTTTGCTACCTCCCATCCCAAGGACTTGAGCGACAGACTTATTGAGGTTATGGCTTCGCACCACAACATCTGCAAGGCCATCCACCTGCCCGCACAGAGTGGCAGCAGCCGTATGCTCGGACTTATGAATCGTAAGTACACGCGCGAGTGGTACCTCGGTCGCATTGCCGCCATCCGCAAGGCTATGCCCGATTGTGCCATCACCACGGACCTTATTGCCGGCTTCTGCTCCGAGACACTCGAGGACCACGCCGAGACCCTCTCGCTGATGCGTGAGGTGGGCTACGAGAGCGCCTTTATGTTCAAGTTCTCGCTGAGGCCCAACACCTATGCCGCACGCCATATGGTAGACGATGTGACCGAGGAGGAGAAGACCCGCCGACTGACGGAGATCATCAACCTCCAGAACGAACTCTCCATCGAGAGCAATCGCCGCGATGTGGGCAAGAGCTTCGAGGTGCTCATTGAGGGCTACTCCAAGCGTAGCGACAAGCAGCTGTGTGGTCGCACCTCGCAGAATAAGATGGTTGTCTTCGACGCAGCCGAGGGGCTGGGCGCAGGCGACTATGCAACCGTGACCATCACCGACTGCTCCTCGGCCACCCTCTTTGGCCAGCTGGTGAAGTAGCCGTCGGCCAGATCACTAAAAAAACCTCGCAGGTATCGAAAATGATACCCGCGAGGTTTTTTGTCTAAAGTCTAAGGTCTAAAGTCGAACTGACCTAAGTCAAAAGGGCGAAAAGGGCCAAAGGGTAGAAAGGGCGAAAAGGCCTTATGAGTCTTATAGGCCCCATAGGTCCCATTTCTCCCGATTTTAATTTTTAACTATCCTCTCTATCGCCTTGTTGAGGTCCTCGGGTGTGGGGTCCTTGAGGAGCACACTCTTCTGGGAGTCAAGCAGGTAGAGTGTGGGGATAGCCTTCAGGTCGTAGAGCTCCTCGCCGTGGAGTCGGCGCTCCTTGTCGTAGGCCGAAATCCACCACGAAGGGTTGTCCGCAAGGTATCGGCGCCACTCGTCAACCTCCTTGTCGGGGTAGATGGCGAGCACCTCAAGGCGCCCCTGGCGGTGGAGATGCTCGAGGGCTCCCGAGGCAAGGATTGCCTGCTTGGTGCGCTTACACTCGCTGCAGCCGGGGTTGTAGAAATAGATGAGTGTATATTCGGCCTTGATGTTGTGGAGCGAGCCCCTCTGACCATCGGGAAGGGTGTAGGTGAAGTTGGCGGCTCGGGTGCCCACCTGGTTGCGCGAGGTGAGGGTCAGCATTGACACATAGCGCATCTTGGACACCTCGTCGAGAGGACTCTCGGGGCCTATGGCGTGACGCATCACCGCCTCCCAGAGAAGGTCGTTGCGCAGGGGCGACGAGGGGTCGTAGAGGATAATCTCGGCCTCCTCCAACTGCATCCAGTAGCTCTCCTCGGTTATGGCTGCAAGGTGCATCATCTCACGGGCGGCTCCGAGAGCCACCTCGGAGGGTACCTCCCTTAGGGCGTGGACATAGTCCACAAAGGCACCTCGGAAGGCCTCCTGGTCGTAGCGGTAGGGGTCGGCGAAGTTGTAGGAGTCCCAGAAATGGAGCGCATACCACTCCGCCTCACTCGCCTGATTGGGGAATACAAGGGGTATATCCTGATAGGGGAAGGGCTCGGGAGTTTGTGCCGCGAGCCTCGGTGTGGCCCCAAGCAGGAGTGCAAAAAGTGCAAAAAGTATCTTTTTCATAGGCAAAAGTTGCAATTCGTGATGACAAAGTTATCCAAATAATTGTGTTATTCAAAAAACAATGATAACTTTGCAGAATTAATGCTCCATCCTATGGATGGATGAGCGGCAGGATAGCACAAAACAACAAACACAAATATTAACTCTTAAACCTAACAAACAAATTATGAGTGGAAGTATTTTTACCTCTTCAATTGGCAAGAAGATGTTTATGAGCATCTCTGGCTGCGTACTCGTTCTGTTCCTCACATTCCATATGTGTATGAACTTGGCATTGGTTTTCGCCGATAGCGCCTACAACGCCATTTGCGGTTTCCTCGGTGCAAACTGGTATGCAGTTGCTGCTACCGTATTGCTGGCTGTAGTAGTGGTTCTTCACTTTGCGCTTGCAATCGTTCTTACCATTCAGAACCGTAGGGCTCGCGGCTCGATCCGCTACCGCGCCAACGCACACGAGAAAGGCGTTGAGTGGTCGAGCAAGAATATGCTTGTCCTGGGCTTCGTGGTAATCATCGGTCTTGGTCTTCACCTGGCTCACTTCTGGTACAAGATGATGTGGGCTGAGCTCCAGGGTGCACACGAGGTTCTCGTTGGTGTTGCTATGGTTGCTCCCACCGATGGTGCTGCTATCGTTCGCTACTACTTCTCGCAGTGGCCCTATGCACTCCTCTACCTGGTATGGTTTGGTGGCATCTGGATGCACCTGACCCACGGCGTATGGAGTATGATGCACTCGATTGGTCTGAACAGCAAGGTTTGGTTCAAACGAATGAAATGCATCTCGTGGGTGGTTGCTACCCTCATCTGTGGTGGTTTTGCTCTTTGCACCATCATCCTCTTCCTGCAGGGTAACGGCATCCTTCCTTACCCCCTCTTTGGTGGCGCTGAGGTAGCTCACGCTTGTGAGGCTGCTTGTGAGGCTGCTTGCGAGGCCGCTTGTGCTGCAACTAACACCGCTCTCTAATCTGAAACTAAAAATACTTTAAGCGATATGATTAAACTTGATTCCAAAATCCCCGCAGGCCCTATTGAAGGCAAGTGGACGAAACATAAAGGTGATATCAAAGTCGTTAGCCCCGCTAACAAACGCAAACTCGATGTTATTGTTATCGGTACCGGTCTCGGTGGTGGCGCAGCAGCTGCTTCGCTCGGCGAACTCGGCTACAATGTAAAGGTATTCTGCATCAGCGACTCGCCCCGTAGGGCTCACTCGATTGCAGCACAGGGTGGTATCAACGCCGCAAAGAACTATCAGAACGATAACGACTCGGTATATCGTCTGTTCTACGATACCATCAAGGGTGGTGACTACCGTGCAAGGGAGGCCAATGTATACCGCCTTGCAGAGGTGTCGAACCTGATTATCGACCAGTGCGTAGCACAGGGCGTACCTTTCGCTCGTGAGTACGGCGGTCTTCTGGCCAACCGTTCGTTCGGTGGTGCTCAGGTATCGCGTACCTTCTATGCTCGTGGCCAGACCGGTCAGCAGCTCCTCCTTGGTGCTTATGCAGCCCTGAACCGTCAGATTGCTGCTAAGACCGTGAAGAGCTACCCCCGCCACGAGATTCTGGACATCGTTCTGATCGATGGCAAGGCAAGAGGTGTGATTGCTCGTAACCTTGTAACCGGTGAGCTCGAGCGCCACGGCGCACACGCAGTTGTTATGGCAACCGGTGGCTACGGTAATGTATTCTTCCTGTCGACCAACGCAATGAACTCCAATGGTTCGGTGGCTTGGCAGGCATTCAAGAAGGGTGCAGCTTTTGCTAACCCCTGCTTCACCCAGATTCACCCCACCTGTATCCCCGTACACGGCACCCAGCAGAGCAAACTGACCCTTATGAGTGAGTCGCTCCGTAACGACGGCCGTATCTGGGTTCCCAAGAACCTCTCGGATGTTAAGGCCCTGCGCGCAGGTATCAAACAGCCTTCGGACATCGCCGAGGAGGATAGGGATTACTACTTGGAGCGCAGGTATCCCGCATTCGGTAACCTCGTACCCCGCGATGTTGCTTCGCGTGCGGCTAAGGAGCGTTGCGATGCAGGCTTCGGCGTAAACGAGACCGGCCTTGCCGTATATCTCGACTTCAAGACCGCTATTGCTCGCCTGGGTATCGACAAGATTCGTGAGCGTTACGGCAACCTCTTCCAGATGTATGAGAAGATCACCGCCGTTAACCCCTACGAGCAGCCTATGCAGATCTACCCCGCTGTTCACTACACTATGGGTGGTACCTGGGTTGACTACAACCTTATGACCACCATCCCCGGTCTTTACTCGATCGGTGAGGCT
>JAGBYS010000295.1 GCA_017628675.1 Tidjanibacter sp. | reverse complement strand
TCTCCATTTTTGCGACTTCCGAAATGTTAAAGTGCAGTAATCAAAGGCTTTAGCCCTCAAAAACTGCACTCAATTTTTTAAACTACTTTTGCCCGAAGGGTTATAATTTGAGTCACTTGAGCCAATCCATACGGTTGTAGTCGGTCAGATCGACCTTGATGGGAACCACTGCAATGTAGTTGTTTTTCAGTGCCCACTCGTCTGTGTCCTCCGCCTCGGGCTCGTGATTGCAGAAGCCTCCCGTGAGCCAGAAGTAGTCACGCCCCCTGGGGTCCTGACGGCAGAAGAACTCCTCCTTCCAGAAGCCGCGCGTCTGGCGGCAGATGCGGTGGCCCTTGATCTCTTCGGGCCTTGCCACAGGCACATTCACATTCAGACACAGAGGCTCCACGGAGGTCACACCCAGCATTGCGGGGATGAGCTTCTCGGCAAAGGCTATGGTGGCGTCGAAGTCGGCATCGTGGTCGTGGTCGTCGAGCGAGAGGCCAATGGAGGGTGCGCCGTAGAAGCTCGCCTCGATGGCCGCACCCATAGTACCCGAGTAGAGCACATTGATGGCGGCATTGGAGCCGTGGTTGATGCCACTAAGGTTGAGTGCGGGGGTGAGTCCCAGCTCGGGCAGCAGCCAGTCGTAGGCCATCTTCACGCAGTCTACGGGGGTGCCGTTGCACGAATAGACCTTGATGTGGGGCTCGTCGCGGCGCAGGGTCAGGTAGAGGGGGTCATACATAGTGATTGCGTGGGCCTTGCCCGACTGTGTCTGGTCGGGGGCCAGGGCGATGACATCGCCAAACTTGGCAGCACACTCAACCAAACGGTTGAAACCCTTGGCACGATAGCCGTCGTCGTTGCTTATAAATATAATAGGTCGTTTCATAGCGCTCTCTATCGGTGAAATTTTCGACAAAGATAGTCCAATTTGGCCAAAAAAGAAAATCGCCACTCTGCTTGGGTGGGCTTTTTGGCGTGAGGTTTGCAACCCTGCTGCTCGAAAACAATTTCCACAACAGTTATGAAAAGATACATCTTATTTTCGGCCGCAACGGTTTTGCTCTTTGCGGCCTGCACTCCCCAGAGGGGGAAGAGTTCTACTGCGGAGCCTCTGCCAAGGGTGGAGGTGGCCCGAGCGGTGGGGGAGAGAGTGGTGCTTCCGATGCGCTTCCAGACGCTCCTCTACTCCAATTACGACGCTACCATTCAGCCTCGAGTCAGCGGCTACCTCCTGACCAAGCAGTTCACCAAGGGTATGCCCGTCAGCAAGGGGCAGGTGCTCTTCACGCTCGATGCCGCCCCCATCAAACTCAATGTGCTCTCCAACCGTGCAGCCCTTGCTTCGGCAAAGATGGCGCTTGCGGAGGCCGAGAACAACTATAAAAGGGCTGTACCTCTGGCCCGCATATCGGCCATCAGTCAGAGCGCTCTGGACCAATATCAGGCGGCCTACGCCTCGGCCAAGGCGCAGGTGGAGCTCGCCCAGTCACAGCTCGACGAGTCGCTCCTGCAGGTGGACTATACCACTATCACCTCCCCCATTAGCGGCATCATCGACGATGAGGGTGCAACGGTGGGCGACTGGGTGGGTGTCGGCACCTCCTATTCGGTGCTGGCCACGGTGTCCAATGTGGATGAGATAGGGGTACATATTGCTATCCCTTTTGCACGCTACTTCCAGGCGCGTGGGGGTGAAGGCGGCGGACCTTCGTATGACAACAAAGGACTCCTCCGAGATATCCGCCTCTACCTCTCCGATGGCACACTCTATCCCTATCGTGGCACCTACTCCTACACCAAGCGCGATGCGGGCAACCAGACGGGAACAATCACCATTGTGGCCTCGTTCCCCAACCCCGAACGGTTGCTGAAGGTGGGGCAGTCGGCCGTCGTGGTGGCCGATGTGGGCTCGCCAGAGGGGGTGACTCTGGTGCCCCAGCAGGCCGTCGTGCAGCAACTCGACAAGGCAGGCGTGTGGGTGGTGGACAGGGAGAGCCTCGTGAGTTTCCGCACCGTCACCCTTGGCGACAAGTTTGGCCACTACTGGATTGTTGATGGCGGGCTCGGCACGGGAGAGATGGTCGTTGTGAGCGGCCTCGATAGGCTCCACGATGGCCAGAAGGTCATCGCCGAACTTGCAAAAGAGTAACACAATAAGGCAGTTTTTATTATGGAAAAATTCTTTGTCAACAGGCCCATTTTTGCCATAGTCATTGCGGTGGTCATCGTGCTGCTGGGTGCTATCTCCATCGGAGGGCTCCCCATTGAGCAGTATCCCGACATCACACCGCCCGTGGTGGAGGTTGAGGCCAACTATATGGGCGCCGACGCCACGAGCGTGAACGATGCGGTGGCCACCCCCATAGGTGAAAGTGTTATGGGTGTGGGCGATATGCTCTATATGCAGACCACCTCGGCAGGTGACGGCTCAATGTCGCTCCAGATACTCTTCGACATCGACTCCAACCCCGATTTCGACGAGGTGTTTGTTCAGAATAGGGTCGCCTCGGCGATGGCTAAACTGCCCTCGGCGGTGACTCAACAGGGGGTCACCACACAGAAGGTGCAGACGGGCTTCCTGCTCATCTACGCCCTCCACTCCGACTTCGAGGGCTACGACTCCGACTTCCTCTCCAACTGGGCTTACATCAACCTGCAGAACGAACTGCTCAAGATTGACGGTGTGGGCAAGGTGCAGATTATGGGTGCGGGCGAGTATGCAATGAGGGTGTGGGTCAACCCCTACCGTATGGCCTTCTACGGCATCTCGGTGGAGGATATATCCTCGGCTATACAGAGCCAGGCCACCCTCTTCTCGGCCGGAAAGATTGGTGCCGAGCCACTCGAGGAGGCCGAGCCATTCACCTATACGGTCACCACGCCCCCCTCGCTTAACGATCCCAAGGAGTATGAGCAGATTGTTTTGAGGATGTTGCCCGATGGCGAGAGCCTCAGGCTCGGCGATGTGGCCCGTGTGGAGCTTGGCTGCCAGAGCTACGGCACCTTCTCCAGGTTTGGCACCTCGTCGGCCGCACTCGTTGTGGTCTATCAGTCGCCCGGCAGCAATGCCGTGGAGGTCGGGGGCAAGGTGAAGCAGACGATGGCCTCCCTCGAAGAGAGGTTTCCCGAGGGGGTACATACGGCCACCATTATCGACGCTACGGAGAGTATCGAGGACGGCATACGGGAGATTTTCCTCACGATGCTCTTCACGCTGGCGCTGGTCATTGCGGTTATTTTCATCTTCCTGCAGGACCTGAGGGCTACGCTCATACCGCTGATTGCCATCCCCGTGAGTATCATTGGCGCCTTCGCCTTCTTCCCGCTCTTGGGTTTCTCGATAAACATAATCTCGCTGCTGGGCTTGGTGTTGGCTGTGGGCCTTGTGGTGGACGATGCGATTGTTGTGGTGGAGGCTGTGCAGGTGGGCATTGAGAGTGGCAAGAGCCCCCGCAAGGCGACACTCGAGGCTATGCGTCAGGTGGGCTCACCGATTGTAGCCACCACCGTTGTGCTGCTTGCGGTATTTGTGCCCGTGGCCCTTGTGGAGGGCATTGTGGGCAAGGTCTTCCAGCAGTTTGCCATAGGTATCTCGGTGGCGCTGGTCATCTCGGCCTTCAATGCGCTCACCCTCTCGCCCGCACTCTGCTCGCTGCTGCTCCGTCGTGGCCACCGCAGGGCTACACGAGGCCCTCTGGGGCTATTCAACAGGCTCTTCGACAGGGGCGTGGATGGCTACATGAGGCGCTCGGCGGTGGTTGTGCGCCACTCGGTGCGCACGGTGCTGCTGGTGGCAATAATGGGTGTGGCTACCGCACTGCTGTTTGGGCGTGTGCCAGGTGGTTTTCTGACCGTCGAGGACCAGGGCTACCTTATGGTGTCGGTCAATCTGCCCGATGCGGCGAGTGTGGAGCGCACCGAGAGGGCCATCGAGAAGGCGTCGGAGATTATCCGAGCCGAGCAGGGGGTGAGGTATGAGGCCTCGGCTGCAGGTTTCGACCTCATCTCGGGTGTGGCGGCCACCAATACGGGCATCATCTTCGTGACGCTGGAGCCATTCGGAAAGCGAAAACTCTCGGCTGAGGAGATCGCCCAGAGCCTTAATGCCAAACTCCTTACGGCCGTGCCCGAGGGTACTTTCTATGCCTTTGAGCCCCCGTCGATTCCGGGCCTTGGGGTTACTTCGGGCGTGACCTTTATGCTCCAGAACAGGGGTAGTGGCGATGTGCGCTACCTGGCCCACGAGGCCGAACAGTTTATGGCCAAGATGCGAGGGCTGAAGGAGATAGGCTCGGTGAGCACGCAGTTCGATGCGGATGTTCCTCAGCGCCACATCGTCATCAATGAGCCTCTGGCCCTGCAGCAGGGGGTGGATGTGGAGAGCCTCAGGGAGCTGATAACCACAATGTATGGTGGCGAGTATGTGGGCAACTTCAACCGCTTCGGGCGACTCTACCAGACCTACATCCAGGCCGATGCGGAGTATCGTCGCACGGAGTCCGACCTCGGGGGCTTCTACATAGCCAACTCCGAGGGTGAGCAGGTGCCCGTGGTCGATTTTGTGGAGCTTCGTGATACGGTTGGCGTGGAGTATATCAACCAGTTCAACCTCTACGACGCAATCGCCATCAATGCCACACCCTCGGCGGGCACCTCCACGGGGAGTGCAATGAGGGCGCTCGAGGAGTTGGCGGATGAGGCTCTGCCCGAGGATGTGACCCTCGCCTGGAGTGGAGTATCGTATCAGGAGGCCAACGCCTCCTCGGGAGGTGCCACCTATTTGCTCGCCATCATCTTCGTATTCCTGGCCCTGGCGGCACTCTACAACTCGTGGGCACTGCCTATGAGCGTGCTACTTGGGGTGCCCCTGGCCCTCTTTGGGTCGCTGCTATTGGTCTGGCTGGCCCACTTTGTCGACCCCATATATGTGGACAATATCTTTATGAAGGTGTCGTTGGTGATGCTCATCGGCCTCTCGGCCAAGAGTGCCATCCTGGTTGTGGAGTATGCCGACAGAAAGTTCTTCGAGGAGGGCTTGGAGCTGGGCGAGGCGGCTCTGGCGGCTGCCAAACTGCGCCTAAGGCCCATCCTGATGACCGCCATAGCCTTCATTGTGGGTATGCTCCCCCTGGTCTTCGCCTCGGGTGCCTACTCGGTGGCTCGCAATATTATGGGCCTGTCGCTTGTGGGCGGAATGTTGGTGGCTACGGTGCTGGGAATCTTTGTCTACCCGTCGCTCTACTATATGGTTGGGCGTGTGGCAAGGTTTGAGAAAAGACGCGAACGAAAACAAAAACAGAGAATTGAGTATGAAAAAGAGAGCACACTATAGACTTTGGGCGGCATTATCGGTCTGCACGGTGGTAGGGTCGGTGGGGTGTAGTGTCACACCACCCGAGGTCATTCCCGTGGTGACGCCCGACGAGTATATCTTTGCCCAGAGTGGCGAGGGTGTGGTGATTGTTGGGGTGGAGTGGTGGGAGATCTTCGGCGACACCACCCTCAATAGGCTGATGGTCGAGGCCATCGATAACAACAAAGACCTGGCCGTGGCCGCCACAAATGTGATTATTGCGCGTGAGCAGCTCGCCTCCGTGAGGGCCTCGCTCGCCCCGGGGCTCGACCTTGGGGTGGCAGCCGAGGCCACCTACACCCCCTCGCCGGATGGCAAAAAGCGAATTGAGCAGAGCTACTCGCTCTTGCCCAAGGTTAGTTGGGAGGCCTCCATCTTTGGGGGTATGAAGGGTGCGAGCGATGCGGCCCGAGAGGCGTTGACGGCCACCCAATGGGGCTATCGTGCGGCTCGCCTGGCGCTCGAGGCACAGGTGGCAACCACCTATTTCCAATGGCTGCAGTATGCCCGCTCGCTGGAGATTACCGAGCGCAGTTACGCCCTCAGGGTGGAGGCGCAGCGGATGACCGACTCGCTCTACTACTACGGCTTCGCCTCGGGTGTGGACCTTCAGCAGGCACGCTCGCTGACCGCCACGGCCGCCGCCGACATACCCTCCTATCGCAGGGCTATGGTGCAGACCAATCTCATACTCAACACCCTCTTGGGCGGTGAGCCCGAGCTCCTGCCTATGCCCTCCCACTCGAGGGAGTGCACCCACTCCCTTTCGGCACAACTCGACGGGCTCTACTGTGGCCACCTTACCGCCTCGCCTCTGCCCGCCTATGTGCCCAGTGGTCTGCCCTCGCTGCTGCTGGAGCGCCGACCCGATGTTATGGAGGCCTATCATAAGGTGGAGGCTGCCGCAGCAAAGGCTCGTGTGGCAAGGGCTGCACGCTTCCCCTCCATAGCGCTCACGGGCGAGGGAGGGCTCCTCTCGGCCACCCTCAAGGGGCTCACATCCAAGAATCCGGCCTATTGGACCGCCGCCTTCTCGATTACTCAGCCGCTCATCCACTTCGGTGAGCTGCGAGCCGAGGAGCGTCAGGCTGTGGAGCTGTGGCGCCAGGCCCAACTGAACTATCAGCAGACCGTCTTGACAGCCCTCTCGGATGTGGAGAGCGCACTGGTGGCCATCGAGACCTACAATGCCCAGGCGGCCGAAAATCTCGCCCTGCTCACGGCCAATAGCAGGCTCCAACAGATGACCGCTGCACTCTATGCCGACGGCCTCGCCTCGTCGCTCAACTACATCGACGCCGAGCGCAACCTCTACTCCACACAGCTGGGCTACATCTCCCTGCTCTACGAGCAACTCTGCGCCTATGTGGACCTCTACAAAGCCCTCGGCGGAGGGTGGTAGGATTGTAAAGGCTTGGGATTTATCCCTCTCTCTTCGCCCCGAGAGCATTGGAGAGCAGGGGATTACTGCACCGCCTACGGCGGTTTGTGATCCCTTGCTCTCCTTAATGCTCAAAGAAAAATTTTCGACACCACTGCGTGGCTGCCTTTTTTTTGCACAGCAACCGCTTAGTGAGCAAGCTCCCCAGCGGTTACCGCACAAAAAAAGACAACTGCCATAGGCAGTTGTCTGTCGAAAATTTTTCTTCGGGGCGGAGAGAGAGGGATTCGAACCCTCGACACCCTTTTGAGGTGTACGCACTTTCCAGGCGCGCTCCTTAAACCACTCGGTCACCTCTCCTTTTTATCTGTCTGCACATCGCTTAAGCGGCGAAATGCGGCGCAAGATAAGAATAATTTTTGGTTTTCTGCCACCCCGAGCAGGTTTTTATTTTCACAACCCCCTCCAAGTGGCAATTTTTTGCCATTCTCCTCACAAGGCGCAATGTGCCCATCGGCCTACTTGACGATAATTGTGCGGACTATCTCCTGGCCCAGATGGGCATTTATCTCGTAGCGGAAATTCTCCCTATTCATAAAAATCTCGTGGCGCAGCACCGAAGGACCCACCTTCACATACATCGTGCCCTTCGAGAAGGTTACCTCGGAGGCGTCGGCTATCTGGTCGCCCGCCACCTTGCGCCACGCATCGGGCACAGAGCCCTCGGCTATAAGACGGCTGATGAAGGGGTGCTCCTCCTTGAAACCGCTCCAGAGGTCACCAATGCGTGTGGGGAAGCAGCGGCGCATAGGGCTACACCTCCTCCTTTCCGACCACACCGCCTTCCACCCCAAAGAGGCTGAAGCTGAGGCCACTATGGCGCAACACGGAGATTATGCGCTCACGGTTGCAATCTGTAATGAATACCTGCCCGAAGTCGTCGCTCGAGGTGAGAGTCACAAGGCGCGAGAGGCGCTCCTCATCGAGCTTGTCGAAGAGGTCGTCGAGCAGCAGTATGGGCTTTTCGCCCAGGCGCTCACGAAGGATGGAATATTGTGCGAGCTTGAGGGCCAGAAGGAAGCTCTTCTGCTGACCCTGTGAGCCGAACTTACGCAGGGGGTGGTCGCCAATCTTCATAACCACATCGTCGCGATGGACACCCGAGGTGGTGAATCCCATAACCAGATCCTTGTGGCGAGTGGCCCTGAGCAAATCCAGCATCGGGCTCTCGTTCAGCTCCGAACGGTAGCCGAGCTGTACCCACTCCCTCTCGCCCGAGATTGTCGAGTAGAGGCGTTCGGTGATGGGGGCCAGCTTCTCGAGCACCTCACGGCGGGTGGCTGCGACCTTCTCGCCCAGCTCTGCCAGGCGCTCATCGAGGATGTCGAGCAGCTCGGGCATAATAGCCTCGCCCTGCTTGAGCAGGGTGTTCCTCTCGGCCAGCACACGGTTGTAGCGCATTGTGGCGTCGAGGTAGGAGTGGTCGAGCTGCGAGATGAAGGCGTTGAGCCAACGGCGGCGCTCCTCGGCGGCCTCCACCACCAGCGCACCATCCGCAGGCGACACCATAACCACAGGGATGACACCTATGTGGTCGGCCAGACGCTCATACTCCTTGCCACAGAACTTCAGCGACTTGCCCGCACCTCGTTTGAAGCCGCAGGTCACCGTGAGGCCCATATCGCCGTCGGTGGTGTAGTCGCCCGAGAGCATAAAGAACTGCTCGCCGTGGCTGACGCTCTGACCGTCGGTCATCGGCAGCGAACTTTTGCTCATCGACAGGTAGTGGATGGCGTCGACCACATTGGTCTTGCCCGCACCGTTGGCGCCCACGATGCAGTTGATTCCGGCCGAGGGCAGGAGTTCACACTCGGTGATATTCTTGAAGTTAAGTAGTGACAGTTTTTCGAGCCTCATTCTTCCTGAAGATTATTTGCGAGAGTCCAAAGGTAGTAATTTTCGCTCACACCAGAAAATTATCACCCCTTTTTTTGCTCCGCTCGGCGGCCACGCAGTGGGCTTGCGTGGGCAGAAAATTATCCCCAAACGACCGATAATTACCCCTTCGGAAGAAAAAAACTGCCCGAGAGAGTTGTTTTTCCACAAAAAGATATACTTTTGTAGTTTGAACTCGCAGAGTAAAAAAATTATAAAATACAATAAGAACTATGGCAAACAACAAAAATCAAGAGACTACCTACGAGGAGGTTGTAACCGAGACCGTTGGTAAAACCGAGAAATTCTTCGAGAAAAACCAGAAGCTCATCACCTGGGGCCTCGTCGCCATCATCGTAATCATCGGTGGCTACTTCGCAAACAAATATCTCATCGCTCAGCCTCGCGCAGAGAAGGCTTCGGCAGAGATGTTCGCAGCAATCCAGAACTTCAACCTCGACGAGTGGCAGCTCGCACTCGAGGGCGACGACAACTATCCCGGCTTCCTGGAGGTTGTTGACAACTACGGCTCGACCCCTCAGGGTTCGCTCGCAGCTCACTATGCAGGTATCTGCTACCTGAAGCTCGGCGACAAGGAGAACGCTCTGGCCTACCTTGCAAAGTATGACGCTGCAAGCGGTGCTCCCGCAGAGATCGTCAATGCACAGAATCTGGGTCTTCAGGCCGACCTCTATGTAGACGGTGGCAACTACAAGAAGGCTGCAAGCCTCTATCGCAAAGCTATTGCTGAGTGCTCGGCTGCAGGTGTTACCCCCTATCTGCTCAAGAAGCTCGCCCTTGTAGAGGAGGCTCTTGGCAACAACGAGGCAGCCATCGAGGCTCTTCAGCGTGCCAAAGACGAGTTCGGTGCCAGCGATGTAGAGGCACAGATTGCTCGCCTTCGCAAATAATCCCTCCCGAGAGTAGGATCTTTCATTCTGGGTGGCAACCTTCCCTTTGGTGGAGGTTGCCACTCTTTTTTTGCTCGGTGGTAGTTGCAAATTTCTGACCGTTTTTCTACTTTTGCATAAAAGGAGAGAGATTATGAGCACACTGAAATTCGGATTTGTGATTGTGGAGGGCTGTGGCGAACAGACGATGATTGCCGAGCACGCCCTGCATCAGATGGTGGAGGTCGAGGGCGAGGTGGAATACCGCCTTGTGCCAGGTACGGGCGAGACCCCTCTTGCGGCTAAATGTTTCGCCGAGCTGACGAGTGTCGATGCGGTGCTTGTCTTCTTGCCACCCAATGAGAATCAGATAGTTCTGTCGGCGGCGCTAAATGGCCTGACGGATGTGGTCCTGGAGTGGAATATGCCCATCGTGACCACTACCTCCTATCCCGACGGTGTGTCGCTGGCTCGTGCGGCAGTCACAATGGTGGGCCTCCAGATGGAGATGGAGGCAAGAGCAGAAATGGCTCAGGTAGACACC
>JAGBYS010000294.1 GCA_017628675.1 Tidjanibacter sp. | reverse complement strand
GGTGGAGTAGCCGAGGTGGTGGCGCATACCCCACTCAAAGGGGGTTATGGTGTAGGGATGGCGGCGTGCGTAGTCCATAACCTCGCCCCAGGCGTAGCCACCTTTGAGGGTGTTGGCGGTGGTGACCATCTGGTAGCCGAGGTTGTAGTGCGAGGGGGTGAAGTGGTTGTAGCTCCCCGAGAACCACACATCCTTATTGGGGCTCTCGAGCAACTCTCTCCCTACTGCCCTGTAGTGCATCGTGAAGGAGGGCTGGAGCGCACGACCAAAGAGCGAGGCCTGGGTCTCGGCATCCACAGCGTCGCCCTCCAACCACCAGAAGGGCATAACACCCGTAGTTGCAAGTAGTGCCTGCTCGCCCAGCAGGTAGTAGAGCCAACGGGCAGTGTTGCCAAATAGGGCCGAGTACTGTGCCGCGTGGCGATATTCGTGAACGGAGAGCTGTCGGAGCCAGGGTGTGGCGTAACTCTCCGTCGAGGGCATCACGCACATCTCTATGCGTGCGGGGGCCATAATGGAGATGCCGTTTGAGGCGCTGCTTGCTGCGTGTATCACCACGGGCATCCTGAGGGGCCTTAGGCCACCCTCGGGCAGAAGACCATAGCCTATGGAGCCGCTTAGGGAGTCCATCATAAAGATTACCCTGCGAGCCTCCGCGTCGGCAAAGTCGGGAGCGATAACATCAATATTCTCACCCTCAAGCTTTTGCCAGCGATAATGACCTGGACTTGCACCGTTGGAGTAGAACTGCGCCGAGAGCGGCAGCGACACCACCGCCGCCACCAAACCGATCACTATTCTCCTTATCCTCCAACGCATATTTTTTCGATAGTGAAATCAGACCTCAGAAATTAGACCACCAGGTGCTGGCCGTTGAGTGATAATCAACGGCGGGAAGGGCTAAAGGGTGTGGGCGTAGAGGTCGTACTCCTCGCAGTCGGTGACGACCACATCGACCATCTGGCCAATGGCGAGGGGGCTATCGGAGGTCACGAGGATCTCCTCGTCCACCTCGGGGCTATCGTACTGCGAGCGGCCAATCCAGAAGTCGCCCTCCTTGGAGTCTATAATGACACGCATCCTCTTGCCAACCCTTTCGGCGTTTAGTTTCAGCGATATGCGCTTCTGTATTTTCATGAGTCTTTCGACCCTCTCCTCTTTCACTTCGGCGGGCACATCGTCGCTCATTGTGAGTGCCGAGGGTGTTCCCTCCTCCTCGGAGTAGGCGAAGGCGCCCAGGCGGTCGAACCTCACCCTCTCCACGAACTCACACAGCTCCGCAAAGTCCTCCTCCGTCTCGCCGGGGAAGCCAACGAGCATTGTGGTACGCAGGGCAATGTCGGGAATCTCTCTGCGCAGGCGTGCCACGAGTTCCTCCGTCTCGGCCTTTGTAATACGCCTCCTCATAGCCTTCAGCTGATTGTCGGAGATGTGTTGCAGGGGGATGTCGAGGTATTTACACATCTTGGGCTCATCCCTCATAACCTCAATCACATCCTGGGGGAAGTCGGTCGGGTAGGCGTAGTGGAGCCTTACCCACTCCACACCCTGGATGGCACACAGACGCCTCAGCAGCTCGGCCAGGCGACGCTCGCCATAGAGGTCTTTGCCGTAGTAGGTGGAGTCCTGAGCGATGACGATAATCTCCTTAACGCCCACAGCCACAAGTCCTTCGGCCTCCTCCAACACCTTCTCCATAGGCACACTGCGGTGGTTGCCACGGATGAGCGGAATGGCGCAATAGGCGCAGTGCCAGTTGCAACCCTCGCCAATCTTGAGGTAGGCGTAGTGGTCGGGCGTTGTGAGCAGTCGGTCGGTCTCCAGTTCGGGCAGATACTCCGCATCCAGCGCCTCGACAACCTCCTTCAGGGAGCGTGCGCCGAAGTAGTCGTCCACCTCGGGAATCTCGCTCCTCAGCTCGTCGGCATACCTTTCGCTGAGGCAGCCCATAACAAAGAGTTTTTCGATTCTTCCCTCGGCCTTGGCCTCGGCACACTCGAGGATGGTCTGGATGGCCTCCTCTTTGGCGTCGCCAATGAAGCCACAGGTGTTCACAACCACGATTTTGGCCTCGTCGGTGGAGTTGGAGTCGGTGACAATCTCATAGCCCGCCTCGTCGAGCTGGGCCATCAGGTGCTCGCTGTCCACAAGGTTCTTGGAGCAGCCAAGCGTTATGACATTTATCTTCTTGCTCATTGCCGAAAGGAAATTTTATTTGTCGCCAAACAGGGCATTGACATACTCCCTGCGGTCGAAAATTTTCAGTTGGTCGACGCCCTCACCGATGCCGATGTAGTGTACGGGGATGGAGAACTGGTCACTGATGCCGATTACTACACCGCCCTTGGCTGTGCCGTCGAGCTTGGTGATAGCCAGCGAGTTGACCTTTGTGGCGGCCGTGAATTGGCGTGCCTGCTCAAAGGCGTTCTGGCCGGTGGAGCCATCCAGCACGAGCATCACCTCGTGGGGAGCATCGGGGATGATTTTGGCCATCACATTGCGGATCTTGGAGAGCTCGTTCATAAGTCCCACCTTGTTGTGCAGACGGCCGGCGGTGTCGATAAGCACCACATCGGCCTTATTGGCCACGGCCGACTTGAGCGTATCGAAGGCCACGGATGCGGGATCGGAGCCCATCTCCTGGCGAATCATCGTAGCACCCGCACGGTCGGCCCACACCTGGAGCTGGTCGATGGCGGCGGCACGGAAGGTGTCGGCCGCACCGATGTAGACCTTACGACCCGCCTTGACGAGCTGTGCGGCGAGCTTGCCGATGGTGGTTGTCTTGCCCGCACCATTGACGCCCACAACCATCACCACATAGGGCACACCCTCGGTGATGGTGAGGCCGAAGTCGTTGTGCTTCTCCTCGCACTCCTGCAGCAGTTGCGAAATCTCGTCGCGCAGGATGGCGTTCAGCTCGGCGGTGTTCATATACTTGTCGCGAGCAACCCTTGCCTCGATGTTTTTGATGATTTTGACGGTAGTCTCCACGCCCACATCGGAGGTTATGAGCACCTCCTCCAGCTCGTCGAGAAAACTCTCATCCACCTGTGAACGGCCTGCCACGGCTCGTGCGAGCTTACCAAAGAAACCCTCCTTGGTTTTCTTGAGGCCCTCGGTTATCTCCTGCTGCTGGGAGGGTGCGGGGGTGGGCTCAGCGGTTGTCTGGTTGTCTTGGGGTGCGACTGCGGGAGCGTTGTTCTCCACGGCAGGAGCCACAGGCTCTGCCTTGCGTCGCTTGAAGATATCAAATAATGCCATTCCTATTTTTAGTTATCAGTCGTTAGTTGTCAGTTTCTTTTTTTTGAGCTCTTCTAATTCCTCTGTTTGTGCATCGTACTCCGGATTCCTTCGGAGCCACTGCCTTGCTGCTTGATGTCCTCTATCGGCCGCTTTGCGATACCACCTTGCTGCCTTCGATTTGTCGTTCATCTCCTTGTCGTAAATCTTACCCAGTCGAGCTTGTGCATTTGTTGCGGTCGCATCGTCGCCCTCCGCCAAGCGCTCATACCACACAATGGCCTCCTCAACATTCTTATTTACTCCCTGTCCATTGAGGCACATATCGGCCAAAATGCTCTGCGCATCGCGGTGTCCCTTTTTGGCGGCTTGGTAGAACAGATCTACCGCCTTGGAAGCATCTACGGGATAACCATTCAAACCACCATAATAGTTGACTCCCTCCTGGAACAACTCCTCGGCTGAGCGCCATTGGGTGGAGGTTATAGGCGAGAACTCAGTGCGCACCTCTGCAGCACGGGTAGTGGCTGTGGCCACTGCCAACAGCACAAACGATATTGCGATACTCCTTCTCATATCACGGTAGATATTAGGTTAATAATAGGCAAAGATACACTATTTTTTGAATCTACGCATCAGAGGGGTGGTGCCAAATCTGCTTTCGGCCTCCTCGGGAGTGAGTGTGGCCCAAAAATTGGCGTCGTAGTCGAGCGGGGAGAAGGTGGGCTCAAAGCGTGGATTGCGGTAGAGTGGCGCCGTGGCGTTGTGGGGACAGCAGGTCTGACACTCGTCGCAGCCGAAAATCCATCCGTGGGTGTCGAAGGGCTCCTCCGAGGCTTGCTCAACTGTCCGATTTGAGATGCAAAGTCTTGTATTTATCCCACCACGAGGGTTAATTGCTCCCGTTGGGCATCGTAGCAAACAACGGCCACAGCCCACACATCCGTTACCCTCATAGGGCTCGCTATACTTGTCGCACTCTTCGGGCACCAAAAGTTCGCCCAGAACCATAAAAGAACCGAGTAATGGGTTAATAATAAGTGAGTTGCGACCAACCCAGCCGAGTCCTGCAAGGCGTGCGAGGCTCTTCTCGGCCAGTGGCACACTATCGACGCAGACCTTCACGCTCTTTGGCTCCGTGAAGCCCAACATCCGGGCCGCCTGGCGTAGCATCTCGCGGAGCGAGTTGTGGTAGTCCTCGGAGAGGGCATAGGAGGCCACTCGGGCGTCAAAACCCTCCTCATACCCCTCTGAGAGGCGGTTTTTGTACCCCACAGCACCCACAATCACACTGCGGGTTCCGGGGTGGAGCTCTTGGGGAGAGAATCGTTTGGAGATGTTGCGCTCCAGGTAGTCGAGTCGGTAGGCGTTACCCTCCGAGAGCCACTGCTCAAAATGGCGTTTGGCATCGGAGAGTTCTGTGGCGGGAACCACGCCCCACACATCAAAGCCCACCGCAGCCATCGCTTTGTCTATTTTTTCTCTCTTGAGCATCCCAAATTTCAGAGGGTAAAATAACCCGTTTTATTCCAAAGATTCTACTTTTGCACGATTTTTAGGAGTTGAGGATGAAAATAAACAGTTATCTTGCACCCTCAATTTCTGGCCAAAGATAAGAAATTTAAGTTGAAAACAATGAACGGTGAGTTTAGAACACTAAAACAGATTTTTGACCACAGCGTCAAAAAATATGCAAAGCTGACGGCTCTCTCGATGTTTGAACGCGAGAGTATGACCTACAGCGAGCTTGGCGATAGGGTTGCCTATGTGACAAGTATGCTCGTTGGCGCAGGCCTGAGGGCCGGCGACAAGGTGGCTCTGCTGAGTAGCAGTATGCCCAACTGGGGCGTGTGCTACTTTGCGGCCGTGAATGCCGGTATGGTCATCGTGCCCATTATGCCCGAGTTCTCCGGCTCGGAGCTCGATAAAATCCTTGCCCACTCGGAGGCTAAGGCTCTGTGTGTGAGCGACAAGCTCTACACAAAGCTCTCCGACGAAACCAAGGAGAAGATGAACATCGTCATCCGCACCAAGAACCTCGGCATCATCTCCCAGACCTGCACCGAGCAGGGTGAGGCCGCCGAGCCCCAGCCCGACGACCTGGCAGCCATCATCTACACCTCGGGTACCACCTCGGCACCCAAAGGCGTGATGCTCACCCAGAAGGCGCTGGCCACCCAGGTGGAGATCTGCTACACGATGCAGAATGTGGACGAGAACGATGTGTTCCTCTCCATCCTTCCCCTGGCCCACACCTACGAGTGCTCACTCGGTCTGTTGCTCCCCCTGAGCCACGGCTCACAGGTGGTCTATATGGACCGTCCTCCCACGGCTTCGGCACTGATGCCTGCCTTCAAGAGCGTAAGGCCCACCATCATCCTCTCCGTGCCCCTGATTATGGAGAAGATCTACCGCAGCCAGGTGAAGGCCAAGTTCACCAAGAGCAAGTTTATGTCCTCGCTCTACTCGGTGGGCTTCATCCGCAAGTTCTTCCATGGCCTGGCCGGCAAGCGCCTCAAGAAGACCTTTGGTGGTCGTCTGCGCTTCTTCGGCATTGGCGGTGCCAAGGTGGAGAGGGAGACCGAGCGCTTTATGCGCGAGGCCAAGTTCCCCTACGCTATCGGTTATGGCCTCACCGAGACCGCACCCCTCATCTACGGTGCTGTTCCCTCGCAGACCCGTCTGCAGGCTGTAGGTTTTGCCGGCAAGTATGTGGAGGGCAAGCTGATCGACATCAACCCCGAGACCGGCGAGGGCGAGCTGGTAGTTAAGACCCCCTGCGTGATGCTCGGCTACTACAAGAATCCCGAGGCAACAAAGGAGGCCTTCACCGAGGACGGCTGGTTCCGCACCAAGGACCTCTGCCTGTTCGATAAGAAGGGTTACCTTGTAATTAAAGGTAGGGCCAATAGTATGATTGTTGGCTCCACCGGTGAGAATATCTACCCCGAGGAGATTGAAAGCGTTATCAATACCCACCGTTTAGTAACCGAATCGATTGTTGTGGCCGAGAAAGGTTCGCTCGTGGCTTTGGTAGCGCTCGATAAAGAGAAACTCGAAGAGGCCCTTGCAGAGTTCAAAGACAATGTTTCGGCAAAGTATGATGAACTTATGAGGGATATCCGCGACTATGTGAACACCCGTGTGGCCAAGTTTGCACGCGTGTCGAAGGTCGAGGAGCAGAAGGAGGGATTCGAGAAGACCCCCTCGCTCAAGATCAAGAGGTTTCTCTATAAGAGGGATAAGTAGTCAGTCCTGACGCTTAGGCCCTTGCACAAAGCCGCCCTCCCGAACTGTCGGGAGGGCGGCTTTCGTTGTGAAATTCAAAATCCAAAATTCATTTTTTTGATTTTTAGCGACTTAGGGGGAGGAAGGGCCAAAAGGGCCGAAAGGGCAAAAAGGGCTTATAAGGTCTTTAAGGACTTAGGTCAGTTAGACTTTAGACCTTAGACTTTAGACAAAATAAAGCATACAGCGAGATGAATGTAATGCGCACAAAAAATCCCCTCCGCAGTTTGCTTTTCGCAAATGAGGAGGGGATTTATCGCAGTGCAACGCAGCAGTCGCCCGCTGTGTGCGTTTTTTATTTGATGCGCTCGTAGTACTCGCGAGTGCGGGTATCAACGCGGATCTTGTCGCCGGTGTTGATGAACAGAGGAACCTTAACGGTAGCGCCGGTGTTCACGGTTGCGGGCTTCAAGGAGTTGGTCGAAGCGGTATCGCCACGCACGCCGGGCTCGGTGTAGGTAACCTCCATATCGATGATGGGGGGCAACTCAGCGGTGAGTGCGGTCTCCTTCTCGGTGTGGAACATAACCTCCAAAGTCTGGCCGTCGGTCATCAGGTCGACGTTGTTAATCAAATCCTTAGGAATAGTAATCTCCTCGAAGGTCTCCATGTGCATCAAGTGGATGCCGAGGTCGTCCTCGTAGGTGAAGAGGTTTATAAGATTTATTCTAAGATGGTATTTAATAAGGACGTTAATATTTCATCTAACGTTGATGACATCTTAAATCAAATCGATAAGTCTTTAAAGGATGCTTCAAAAGAAGTATCAAATGAAGAAGAAGCAAATAATGCTGTAAATGATGATGTTGTTTTAACAATGGAAGATGATAAGAAATATTTATCAAGACCTATTAAAAAAGGATTT
>JAGBYS010000293.1 GCA_017628675.1 Tidjanibacter sp. | reverse complement strand
GCAAAGTTGCTAATCAAATTCTCCATTTGTCCTTTTTGTTTTTATGTTTTGTTTCTTTTTGTTTCCTTTTTCTTCGCGCCTTTTTGTAAAAAGGCGCCCCAAAAACTTTTGGGCGATACTGCGTATCGCTGTATTTGTAAGTTGCTCCAGGGGTTCAAGGGATTCCAAGGTTACTAAATTTCCTTTAAGGAACTTTTTTCTGCCTTAGGTCGTTAGTCGTTAGACTTTAGACCTTCGACCCCTCGAGTGGGTTTTGTGAGGGGATTTTTGTGCCAAATTTCTGGAGCGAGTCCGCAGTTTACTTTGGGGTAAATGAGGAACTCGCTATCGGGAATTTGGCCCGAAAAGCACCCACAAAGCACACTCGCAAGGCACGCTCTACTTGAATTCGAGGTACTCCTTTACCGCCTTTATCTGGTCGAAGGTGTAGCTCTCCACAACCTCCACCTCCACTTTGCGTTTCTTGCCATCGACGGCCTTACGCTCGGTGTAGGTGATGGTGATGGCGGTGGGGTCCACCTCCTTGAGGGTCGCCAGAATCTTCACACCGCTACAGAGCAGCACCTCAACACTCTTGCCAATGAGCTTATAGTACTGGCGCAAAAGTTTCAGTGGCTGGCCCACGCCTGCCGAGTAGACCGTCAGCTCGAAGTCCTCAACCTCCCTGTCGAAGGCCGACTCCACAGCACGGCTGAAGGCCACACAGGCGTCCAGATCGACAGCACTATCGGCGTCGATAACAATCTCAATCTCGTTGGCGGGCGAACACTTAAGGTCCACAATAAAGCGGTCTGTGCCCTCAAGAGCGACCTCGGCCACCTGGCGTAATTTCTCAATATCCATCATCTTCTCTCTTTTGCGTTTGGCTCTATACTACGAAATTCGGGGACTCATCTGGTCCCCGAATCGCGTTCTTTGCACCGCAAAGGTACAACTTTTACAGCACTTTGCAAATTTTTATATATAAATATGAGTATTTGTGGAGTATTTTTCTACTCCGCCCTTCCAAAAAGGCTCCTTAGGCGGCGGCCAAAGAGGAGCATAACATCCACAAAGCGCCTTTCGCCCGTGACCACCGAGGCGTTCTCCAGATAGCTCCAGAACTCCACACCACAGACAAAGCCGGTGAAGAGGTTGGCGAGTCGTAGTTCAACAAAGGGCGAGGCGATGCCGTCGAGCATCCAGGCCAGAACAATGCCCGCCATCACAAAAGCGAGTTTGCGGATGGTCTTCCAAGCCTTGCGGCTCTCGAAGCGCCAAGCGCGCCCCTCGGTGCGGGCCCTGCGACGGTCTGCCAGGACTCCCGTGAGGAAGTCCACCGCCACGAACGCCATTGCACACAAGAGCAAGGGCTCCACGGGTGCCAACAAAGAGAGCACCCCCGTAACGATTCCAGTAATATACTTCATTTTTTTAGTTGTCAGTTATCAGTTGTCAGTATTCAGTTTTTTGTTAGAGGACTATGCCGCCTGTGAGTCGGGTGCGGGAGCGCACATTCTCCTCGGGGCGGTAGAGGGCTCCGAGGGTGGGCAGCGTGGCGAGGTGCTCGGTGGCGGCATCGATGAGCGCCTCGGCGTCGTGGCGCAGTCGTCTGACGGCCCCACGCAGTGCCACACCATCGGCCGCCTCGAAGCTCTCGCCCGAGAGCCTCACGACACCCGCAGAGCCCACCGTGACGGCCAGCGTGGGGAGCATCAGCGAGGCCACATAGAGCGCCAGGGGTACCTTCAGGTAGTCGCGGATGAAGCCTTCACACTCCTCGGTGGGGCTCTCGGCCATCAGCAGGTCGAAGACCGCCTCGCCCACCACGGGGCGCACAAAGCGACGCTGGGCAGCAAGGATGGTGTGGGCGGGCACGGCCTCCTCGCGGAGGGTATTGTTTGTGCCGAAGGCAATAGATATGACCTCGGCAGAGGTGATAAGTTGTTTCATAGCGGTTCTTTAGTCTACATTTTTGAGTCCATACTTGGTGACCTGCGCCACATAGAGTTGCTCCTCGGGGTTGGAGGGGTCGTAGTCGAGGCCGTCGGCCTTGCGGGCCTCCCAGACACGCATATAGAGGGGCTTGGAGCGTGAGGGCGGGCGGTTGACAATCTCCAGTCGGGAGCCATCCTCACCCAGAATGGTGCTCACCAGCGAGCGTATGGGCTCCAGGAGTTCCTGCTGCTCACCGAGGATGACCGTATTGAGAGCCACCTCCCACTCGTGCAGGATGCGCTCCGAGGAGAAGCCACCGCCATAGTCGAGGCCGCTGAGGCTGCGGAACCACGAGTGGGCAATGACGATGTCGCCTGTGGCCTGGTCGTGCAGTTGGCGCCAATCGCCCTCATTGGAGGAGGTGATGGGGATGAAGCGCGAGGCGTCGCCCTCGTCGCACTCCTTGACCATAAACATCACCTGGCCTGGCTTGCCCGAGAACTTGCGCTGGGCAGCGGCGGCGAGCCTCTCGGCCTCCTCCTCGCTCTCCACTCCTCCGTCGAGGAGCATAACACCCGAGAGTTGGAAGGAGTTATCCAGGCGCGAGATGTTCCAGTGGTCGGTCTTGTAGGCGATGGTCGACACATTCATTCCGGCAATGTAGGGTGGCACGCCATAGTGGGTGAACATAGGCTCGTAGTCCTTGTAGTGAATCATCGTGTGGAGGTTGCCATCGGCCCCCTGCTCGAAGTGTGGGTAGAGCGGCACGCTCACCGCCTCGGAGCTCTGATAGCGGGTCCAGTCGTGGTGGAGCAGCACACGCCTTCCATCCTTGGCCAGGCGGCACTGCGAGGCGTCCTGGTGGAAGAGTGCCAGGAAGGAGTGGGCCTGGTCGGTCACCACCTCCACAAAGGCGTTGCCAAAGAGGCACTTATCGAAGGCCAGCCTGCTGAGCACCTGACGCAGCGACTCGCCACGCGAGTTGGCCCTCTCCACAAAGGCCTTGGTGCGAATGGCCTCCTCGGGCAGGCTGAAGCCACCACCGGAGATGTAGTCGGCCTTGTCGTTGATGATGCGGCGGTGGGTTGTCGAGCAGCGCGACAGGAGCGACAAGGCTAACGGGAAGAGGTTGTCGCTACCCCATCGCCAGAAGTCGCCCTCCTTCGTACTGCCACCCCCTCCGCCAATCTTAAACGGAAAGCCCACACCCATGGTGGAGCCCTCGGCTCGAGGAGTGAAGATCTTGGGGGTATAGTTGAGTTTTGTTTTTTCCATTTTCATTATCTGAAAAATTAATGGGTCAAGATAAAAAAGGGGCCACAGTTGTCGGGCCCCTTACAAGTTTGGTTTAGTCACAAGCCAAGGGGGTAGCACTCCAGCCATCCTCACAGCCGAGCACAAGCCTCACGGTGGGCCTTTCGGTGCGTTTTGTGGCACTATCGGCCTCGGCCTCGAGCAACCTCAGAGGGTAGTCACCGCCCCCTTGTGGCGAGTAGCCCACCACCAGAGAGCCTCCCGAGCAGAGCGCAACAAGAGCGACAATGCCCCCACGGCTCATAGCCCCCACTCGGCCGAGGAGTTCCACACCGAGGCCACCTACCACCATCTCCAGGCGATGCTCCACCCCACCCTCGGGGCCTATGTGCTCCTTGTAGCGGGCACCCGAGTCGGCAAAATGGACCTCCAGAGGGGTGGCCGAGGGGGCGAGCACACAGCGGGTAAATCCCCCGACTGAGATGCTGTGCTCGAAGGTCACATCTCGGAGCCTATAGAGCACCACCGAGCGGATACCCCCGAAGTTGCGAGGGCACATCAAAGCGGACTCCCCCATAACTAATCGAGGAAGAAGATTGCGTCACCCTCGGACTTGATGGCCAGGCGCACACTCGTTGCACCACCCACCTCAACCTCGTGGACAAACTCACCCATCTCGATGGGCAGACTCTCGCCCTCCACTACGGGCTCACCTGTCGAGTCGTAGGCGTAGACCAGAATCTCCTGTACCCAGGCCATATCGGTGGGACAGTAGCCCTCGACCATCACCATATCATCCTCCAGGGTGGCCTTCACACGGGCGATGGGGGCACCCACGGCAAAGGTCACAAGCTCGGGCAGCAGATAGTCACAACCTGCCATAAAGATTGCCCTCTGGCGATTCTCCATCAAATCGGGATTGTACCACATACGCACCTCGGTGCCGGGCATATCGCTCGTATTGACAGCCAGAGCCAGATTGCGGCGGTCGGTGAGGATTGCAAACGAGGCGGGAAGATCGGAGATTGCCTCCTTGTAGCCGTTGAGCTGCACATCCACCACGGGGATACCGCGGTAGTAGAGTCCCTCACGGCCATTCTGCTTGGCCAGATAGGCGGCCTCGATGGCCACACTATCGAGCTCCTCCTCGTAGGCATTGTAGACATCGGTGGTCACAAAGAATGCCAGCTGACCCTCCGAGCGCAGGGCTCGCAACTCCTCGGTGGAGTTATCCCAGAGCCTCTTCAGAAGAGCCTCGGCCCAACCCTTCTCACCGTCGGGGATGTAGGCGAAGTGGCGAATCTCCTCATCCTCGGAGTCTGTGACAATCTGCTTCACGAAGCCATCAAAGGTGTTCAGTTCACCCGAGCGCTCGGTGTTGCCATACCACATTGTGGCCCTCACACTCTCGGCAATGGAGGCCCTGAAGAGCGAGGTCTCGGCCTGCTCGAGTTCGGTGCCCGAGAGGTCATCCAGATTGACATCCGCACGACCGGTGATGAGCTCATAGACGGTCGAGAAGTAGTTGTCGGCCGAGTAGCCCACCTCGGCCTTCACCTTGTGGAGCTTGATCTGCTTCTGGTACTTGTCGGCAGGCACACCGCCCGTCCAACCGCTCGAGGAGTAGCGACGCAGGATGTTGCCGTCGCGCTTCCAGAAGTGGAGCGTGGTGGGCACAGGCATATTGTACATCACCTTGATGCCGAGCTGTTCGGCATTGCTGCCTGTGAGCATAGGGCGGAAAAAGATTGTGTCGAGCTGCTGACCCGAATAGGACTTAATACTTTCGATTTTACTCATTGTTTTAGTGTTTTTTTGTTAGTAATTAATAGTTAGGGAATTTAGAGGATTTAAGGAGTTTAAGGTTATTTTCAACTTTCAACTTTCAACTTTCAACTTCTTTTCATCGCCTCGCGCAGGCTCTCCACATCGGCCGCATAGGCCCCCTGGTTGCCCGAGAGTTGGGGCACGCCGTTGGGGGCAGGGTCGTCGCACTCCTTCACACGAGTGGGCTCGGCCGTATGGAGCCTCGAGGGTGGCACGGGTGGGGCCTGCCGCTCGGCCTGCTCGGCCTTGGAGGGCACAATCACGCTCTCCTTGGCGGGCTGAGAGGCACCATTGTTGGGGAGGGGTGACGACTCGGGGCTGCTCTTTGCGAGCCCCATGTGGCTGAGCACCCTGTTCCAGGCCTCCGAGAGTCTTTCGGCAAAGGGCTTGGGAGGCAGTGGTGTGAGCCCCAGCAGGGCCACCTGACCTCGAGCGTCGTCGGTGATGGGCAGAGGGGCTATGATTCTATCCACCAGCCCCGCGGCAAGGCACTCCTCGGGCGAGAGCCACACACCCTTGCCGCCATTGCGATTCATCAACTCGCGATACTCCTCCACGCCCCTGCCTGCGGCCAGAGCATAGATCTCCGCCAGCCTCTCGTCGCTCTTGTCGAGGAGTTCCTTTGTGGCCGCCAACGAGTGGCTGTTGCCCTCCACGGCACTCTCGCAGCAGTGGATAAGGTAGAGCGCATTGGCGGAGATTTCACGCGCACCCTTCGAGGCGGCCTGGGCGATGATGGTGGCCGCCGAGGCCACATAGCCGTAGCAACGAGTGATGACCTCCACACCCAGCTCGCGGGCCGCATCGTAGATGAGCAGTGCATCGGCCAGGCAGCCTCCCGTGGAGCGGATGTTGAGCACCAGGCGGTCCACACCTCCGCTCTGACGGATCTCCTCCAGAGCGTCCACGAAGCGTTCGTAGGTCGCCACCCTGCTGTCCTCCGAGCCAAACTGCTCCACCTCGGGGGTGCCGAGGATGCCGTCTATGTCGATGGTAGCGACCCTCAGTGAGGTGGCAATTTTCTTGTTCGATTCTTCCATAATTTTCTCTTTCTCAATTATTAATCTGATGTTCTTTTGTAGATGTAGCCCGCCACCGTTCCGTAGGAGCAACTTGTGGCATCGGCGACCACTCTCATAGCCTCCGTCTTGCTCATTCGCTGCTTGGTGCACAACTCCTCCACCCTCTGGCGAATCACAAAAGCCTTGGCTGCAGTGGGCGAGATGAGCCCATTGGAGATGAGGTACTCGATGGTCCTACACGAGCTCATACCCCTGCAACGGGAGAGCAACATCACCTCCAGATTTTTCTCCAGCGTTGTCTGTGTGATTGCCATTATTCCACGATGTTTGCTTGTTCCACAACTGTCCTTACGGCCTGCTGTGCTGCCGTTATCTCGCTCTCCAAAACATAGACCTTCACCTGACCGAGGGCCGAGGCGATGGCCGAGGCGAGCTCCTCAATGGTGAGGCTCACCATCTGTGTTTCCTTATTGTAGTTCATAGTCAATATGGTTTATGTTGGTCTTTAAGGTTCATTTGTGTGTGTTAGATGGTGGTCAGCACGAGGCGCGTAGAGGGAGCCTCGGGGTTGTAGTCCACAATCTCCTCCAGGCGGCACAGCGTCGGTTGGCCCTCAATCTTCACCAGGTAGTGGGCCCTGAAGTCGTGCTTGGTGCTGTTGGGCACCACAATCTGCTCCACCTCCTGGGGACGCAGGGCCACATAGAGGGTTATGCGGCGCGAATGGTTGAGCGTGGCGACCCTATCTCGCCAGTAGCACTCCAGCCCCTCGCCCGCCTCACTCGGGCCAAAGAGCAGCGAGGAGGGCTCTCCACCCATCGACCCATCGTCACAGAAGGTCAGAAGCGGATACTTACTTCCCAGGCCCGAGGGGTACTCCAGACTCTGACCAAAGGGGAGAGTTCTCAGGCCACGGTAGTGGACAATCTTGGGCAGGAAGTTGTGGTAGTGGAGGGTGCGGGTGGAGGGGGTATCCTTGTCGCCCACCCTTAGGAGCCAGGCCGAGGGTGCCCCCGAGAGCGTTCCCGAGATGGAGAGCGACGGGGTGAAGAGTCTGTTTTCCACCCTACGGCACCCCTCGGTGGCAAAGATGTTATCGATGGTGGCACTCCAGGTGGCATACTCCCCGCCACTCTGCTCCTCCAGCTCCGCCACAGCCCCATCGCCGGGACGGTAGGCGAGTTGCAGTTCCTTAGGGTGGTTACCACCGAGCTCCTCCACGGCAACACCTCGGGCAAGATCCACCCTCTCGGACCAATCGACAATCACCCTCGGGTCGCACCACTGGCTGCGAGGCTCAATGCAGACCTTCCTGTCGAGCGGATCGGTGTAGATCTGCAGGTCGAAGAGCTCCTTGAGGGCCGAGAGCAGGTCGAGCCCCGTGAAGGAGTAGTTCATAATCTCCCTCCAGGAGAGCCTGCTACCCTCGGCAGGATGGGGGATGAAGATGGGGCGCAGACTGCTGCCGGCCAGCAGTGTCATCTCCAGCGGACCCTCGGGCCCCTCAAAGCAGAACATATCAAAGAACTTGGGCTCCGTGGGGGAGCACATCTGGGCCTTGGAGCGCAGGGTGACATCGACCGTTGTGGTGCCAAACTCGTGTACCGTGCCGTCGTAGATGGCCCAATCCGAGAGCGGTGTGAAGCTCACCCCATCCAGCACCATCTCCAGGCGGGGCGAGAGGACCGGCTCAGTGAAACTATGCGAGAAGGTACCCTCACGGAAGGTGGTTGAGAGGAGGCGTCGCTCGCTGAAGTCGGTGGGCTTGAGGTTGGAGAGGTTGGCATTGGGATTGGTGATGACCTTGGCGTAGAGGTTATACTCGGCCCCCTCCACCAGGTCGAACACCAGGAGGGTGTAGGTGTGGTTGGGAAGTAGGGGCTCTTTGCGAAGGTCCGTAAAGCCATTCTCGATGGGCACCGTAACCCTATCCGTAAAGGTGGGACGGATGGTCGAGAGGCCCTCGAGCAGTGCACGACTCTTAATGCGGTAGTCCGTGCGGAACCTCAGGCGGTGCTCAAAGGCCACCCACACGGGGCTGGTGGGGGTGAAGCAGAGTCGCCCCGTGGAGTCCTTCGACAGGCAGCCACGATTGAAACTTCCGTGCTGGCCATCGGGCAGGTCGACCAGATTGCCCACCGTGGAGAAGTTGGCCAGAGGATCGGCGTGGACCTTGCCAAACTCATCGGCCGTAGCCGAGGGCGAATCGTTATACCTAAAGGCCAGAAAGTCCATCTGCTCACCCCACCCCTCGTAGTTCTGCTCGCTCCATCGGCCACTCATATAGAGCCCTCTGAAAAATTCCGAGTCCATAAATTCCGACTCGACGGCATAGCCTGCCTTGGCGAAGATGGCCCTCAGCAGCAGTCCGATGTTGATAAAGGGGTGGTAGTTGTCGGGCAGTAGGCGGTTGTGGTGGCGAGGGTCACACACCTTGTCCCCGTGCTCCACGGGAAAGAACTTCACCAGCGACTCGCCCGACTGTAGCCCCTGACGGATGGCACTCTCGGTAAAGTCGAACTGCTCATCGGGCAGAAGCTCCGCAATGCTCTCCGAGGCGGCCTTGACCCACTCTCGGGCGTTGCCGATGATGTTGAAGCGGAAGTAGCCATCCGCACCCAACTTGGAGGCGGCGAGGTGGACCGTTCCCTCCAGAATGACACATCCGTCGACCTCCACTCTGGCCGTGTGGAGTCGGTGGTTGAACATTTCGGCCGACAGGGGGTGCAGGCAGTCGCCCATAAGCCTGCGGTTGTGTGGTGTGGCAGGGATGGAGATGCTCTTGGAGTAGCCCGCACGCCCCCAGGAGGTCGAGGTGAGCGAGGCCATCGACAGCGAGATGGATATCTCCGACAAGGAGTCCACATCGGCCTCCAGGTTGTCAATAAATAGTTTTGTCATACTCTCTCTCAATGTTCGGTTTTGGGTTCTGTTACCATAGTTTTGTCCTCTTTGCGGGGCGCAGTCTCAACTCCACCGAGCGAGCACCCTTGCCGGCGCATCTGCACACCGACTCCCCGATTGTTACGAGCACCCACTCTCGGTCCACAAGTTGCCACACACGGGGCGAGGAGATGACCCCCTTGAGGAACTCCATCTGGCCACTGGTTAGAGGGCCGCTGCGCAGCACCACCGTGTTCCAACTCTCCACCTCGAGAGTCTGCACCCCCTGGAGCGTGTCGCTCTCCCTGCGGGCCACCTCCAGGCTCTCCTCGGGCTGGGTGCGGAAGGTGTAGTGGCGAATGGCCCCATAGGCATCGAGCCACGCAAGGCGACACTCCCCCTGTGCCGCGGGGACTACCGTATAGAGGAGAGTACCCTTGAGGGAGCCGCCAATCTTCACCCTCAGGCTGAGCCTCTCGGGCTCCTGCTCCTCGCCCAGCGAATTGAAGAGGTCCTCGGCCTCGAAGACCACCGTGTAGTATCCCGCCTCGGGGCAGACATACCTCAGCAGGGTCACCTCACTTCGACCCTCCACCTGACACTCGAGCGTCACATCGTCGCCCTCGGCAAGAAGGAGCGAGAACTCGTCGTACTCGCCCGAGGCTATCACCCTACTCTGCTCCGCAGGACCCACCACGGCCGAGGGCTCCAGCCTTGCCACATTTGCGGCAAACCTGACACCACTGCTATGCTCACCATCGGCACCCACCGCCACCGAGAGCTCCACCTGACGCCCCTCGGGCCTCAGCACCGCCAGCGAGCCACGCACGGCGGGTTGGGGGTCCAACATCAGCGAGAGGAAGGCTCGGGGCGAGGAGTCGATAACCGTGCGCCCCGCATAGCGACGAGCACCGAGCCCCTCGCCCTTGTCATCGAAGAAGTGAATCTCGGTGCTCACCGAGGGGTCCACATCCTCGAAATGGAAAAAATTGTCGGCCAATATGGGACTAAAGTCGGCCGGAATAGTTGTCAATCTCATAAGTTCAGTATTTTAACTCTAATTACTACACTCCAAACTCTCCACCCTTATCTTTAGGGACACTGCACACTCGCCCGCAACGGTCATCAAGCGCTCCTCGGGCTTGAGCTCCAGAAGCTCCACGGCCGCCACCGTCGGTGCCTCCTCCAGCAGGGCCACAAAGCGCCCGGCGGACTCCATCAGGGAGCCAATCGCCTCACTCCTTTGCGGAGCACCTACAACACTGCTACACATAAATTTAACCACAACCTCATACTCTCTTCGGGGATCTCTATGACCCTCCATTGAGGTTATTTCGGCAAGGCCAAATGAGGCTATCGGAAACCCACTCTCAATGAGCGTACGGTGTAGGTCGCAGCCAAGCGTGGGGGTATATCCAAGGCCCTCGGCAATCGACCAAAGAGCCGTAAATAATGATTTGTAACTCATAGTTTGGAAACTTGTTTTTGGATGTTTTAAGGTTCAATTTCTGAACAAAGGTAGTGCAAACACCACCCCTTGTCAAGTACTATTTTTCCGTAGAATAGCACATTTTTCCGATTTTAAAGGCCTCACAGAGGGCAAAAGACACTCATCCAACAAGATAGGAAAAGTGCAATTTTTCAACTTTTTTCCCGAGGGTAACGGAAGGAGCGATGGCACGGGCGGGAAGTCTGGAGTGGCGG
>JAGBYS010000292.1 GCA_017628675.1 Tidjanibacter sp. | reverse complement strand
GGTTGTGGAGTGCGTGGCGAATATGCCAGTCGAGGTTGTGCCCCTCCTGCCACGGATAGATTGCCACATCCACATACCTCTCGCCCGCCTACAGCTCCTCTGGCAGATAGGTGGGGCGGATGATGTGGCTGCAGGGGTGGGCACCGATCACGGCGCACACTTTGCTAAGGTGGGGCTTTGGCTGGGTGTAGCACTTTAGAGCGTAGCGGCCTCCCCGCCATAGCACCTCAAAGACGATTGCATAACGACCCGAGGTGAGTCGCAGTGTGCCGTCGGCATTCCTGACGGGCTCGACACCCTTTAGGGTGCGAAACATACTGTCGCCAAAGTGGAGCGACTCGACTATCTCTAGAGAGTAGGGGCGTTTCATTGGAGGGTTGTTTTTGTGAGTCTATTAATTTTGGGACACGAAATTACAAAAAATCGGAAATAATAACTATCTTTGCCAAATAAATATATATGAATATATTTATGGGCCCGATTTGGGAGTTAAATTAGAGTGTAAAAAGATAAAAAATAGTAGTATGAAAGCAGAATATATAACTTTTGTTGAGGAACTTATCGAACTTGCAATCAGGGAGGACATCGGCGATGGCGACCACACCTCGCTTGCAACAATCCCTGCCGAGGCTCGTGGCAGGATGAAACTGCTGGTTAAGCAGGATGGTATTTTGGCAGGCGTGGAGGTGGCCGTTGAGGTCTTCCGCAGGCTCGATCCCTCGATCGAAATAGAGATTCTTATTGCCGACGGCCAGAGGGTCAAGGTGGGCGATGTCGCCTTCTATGTTGAGGGCCGCATCCAGACCCTGCTTCAGGCCGAGCGCATTGTGCTGAACATTATGCAGCGAATGAGTGGCGTGGCCACCCAGACGGCTGTCTATGCCAAGGTGCTCGAGGGTACGGCTTGCAAGGTGCTCGACACACGCAAGACCACTCCCGGTATGAGGGTGCTGGATAAGATGGCTGTGAAGATTGGCGGCGGCGAGAACCACCGCATCGGCCTCTTTGATATGGTTCTTCTCAAGGATAATCACATCGACTTTGCAGGAGGTATCGTTCCCGCAATCACCTCGGTTAAACAGTACCTTGCCGAGAAAGGAAAAAATATCCCCATCGAGTGCGAGGTGCGCTCGCTGGAGGATATCGACCTTGTATTTGAGGCCGGTGGCGTGGATAGGATTATGTTCGACAACTTCACCCCCGAGCAGACTCGCCTGGCGGTGGAGAAGGTGGCAGGTCGCTGTAGCACCGAGTCCTCGGGCGGTATCACCCTCGAGACGATGAGAGCCTATGCCGAGGCGGGCGTGGATTACATCTCCGTAGGTGCGCTCACACACCAAATCAAGAGCCTCGATATGAGCCTCAAGGCGTGCAAGTAGCAAATAGTAGGTATCTGTTGGAGATAAAAATAGACTAAAATCGGTATTGCACAGCTTTTTACTAACCAATAATTTTGCAACCTGAAAACAAGAGAAATAGAGATGAAGAGATTTGGAATGATGATGGCGGCTTTTGTGCTGGGAGTGGTTGTGGCTTCCGCACAGCCCAAGTTTGACTATGGCGACATCGCCTCGGGCAAGTTCTCGCAGAAGAGCATTAGGGGCTTGCGCTCGATGAATGACGGGGAACACTACACCACTATGAAGGCGGGTGTTATCAGTCGCTATGCCTACGAGGGCGAGCAGCAGGGCGATGTGCTCTGCAATGTCAGCGAGCTTGACCTCAAGGGCTGGGTGGATGACTACACCTTCTCGCCCGACGAGAAAAAGATTCTCTTCCGACTCAACTCGCGTCCTCTCTATCGTCGCTCCCACTTCTCGAAATATGTGGTCTATGACCTTGCGGATAAGAGCCTTGTGGAGGTGGATGAGAGTGGCGATGTGCGCTATGCGCTCTTCTCGCCTACAGGCAATAAGGTTGCCTATGTGAAGGACAACAACATCTTTGTGAGGGATTTGGCCGATGGTGGCTGTGTGCAGGTTACCGAGGATGGCCAGTGGAACCACATTATCAACGGTATGCCCGACTGGGTCTATGAGGAGGAGTGGGGCATCGACCACGCCTTCTGCTTCTCGCCCGACGGCGAGCATATCGCCTTCCTCAAGAGTGACGAGAGCAGGGTGAAGGAGTTTGGCTTTATGAAGTTCCTGACGGGAACGACCTATCCCGAGCTCTTCAAGTATAAGTATCCCAAGGCGGGCGAGGATAACTCGATCGTGTCGCTCCACCTCTACTCGCTCAAGGAGGGCACAACCGTGAGGGTTGACAACAAGGGCGACGAGGATATCTACATCCCCTTCTTCAACTGGACTCCCGACGGTAGGCTCTACTACTTCCAGATCAATAGGCTTCAAAACAATCTGGAGGTGATTCTCAAGGACAATCAGGAGCAGAGGGTTATCTACTCCGAGCAGGATGCAAAATACATTGACGGCCTCTCCAATGGCACCATCACCTTCCTGGCCGACTCGGACAGGTTCTTGGTGCTGAGCGAGCGTAGCGGCTACAACCACCTCTACCTCTCGTCGGTGTCGAAGGGCGGACTGAAGGCTGTGACCTCGGGTGAGTGGAATGTTACGGAGGTGGTGTGTGCTACCGACAAGCGCATCTGGTACCTCTCGACCGAGGGCTCGCCCCTGCGTAGGGAGTTCTATAGCATCGGTATCGACGGCCGCAAGAAGGAGCGCCTCTCGGACAAGGAGGGTACCTATAGCATCTCGCCCAGCGCTGGTTGCAGGTACTACATCTCCTACTTCTCCAACGCCTCGACCCCCAATACGGTGACACTCCACAAGGGTGACGGCAAACTGATTGCAACCCTCGAGGATAATGCGAAACTGAAGGAGTATATTGCTGAGATTCAGCTTCCTGAGAAGGAGTTTTTCACCTTCACCACTCCTCGTGGCGATGTGCTGAATGCCTATATCAAAAAGCCCGCAGACTTCGACCCCACGAAGAAATACCCCGTTCTGATTACTCAGTATAGCGGCCCAGGCTCGCAGGATGTGAGGGATCGTTGGACGATTGATTGGGAGGATGTGCTGGTGCAGCACGGCTACATTGTGGCCGACTGCGACCCCCGCGGTACGGGCTTCCGCTCGGCGGAGTTCAAGAAGAGCACCTATGGCATTATGGGTAGGCTCGAGACCGAGGACCAAATTGCCTTTGCCGAGTACCTCAAGACGCTCTCCTATGTCGACGACCAGAGGGTTGGTATCTATGGTTGGAGCTACGGCGGCTTTATGGCGCTGAACTGCATCCTCAAGGGTGCCGACACCTTCAAGATGGCCATCTCGGTTGCACCCGTGACCTCGTGGCGTTTCTACGATTCGGTCTATACCGAGAGGGTCAATGGTCTGCCTCAGACCAACGCTGAGGGCTACGATGAGCCTTCGCCCATCGGCTATGCCAAGAATCTCAAGGGCAAACTGCTGTTGATGCACGGCACGGCCGACGATAATGTCCATGTGCAGAACGCCTATGCAATGGTCCACGAGTTTGTCAAGGCGGGCAAGCAGATCGATATGATGATCTACACCGACGACAACCATTCGATGGTGCCCTATGGCAAGGTGAATGTCCGCCAGAAGATGGTGGAGTACTGCCTGGAGAATCTGTAATTGCGACGCAACAAAGAAAGAGATAACAATATACGAATTAGGAATATGAAGAGTAGAATTTTGATACTTATGTTGGCCTTTTTGGGCTGTGGGGCTGTGGCCTCGGCTCAGAATGTGCGTGGTGTTGTGAGGGACGCAAATGGTGAGCCCCTGATTGGCGCAAGCGTCTATTGGGATGGCACTATGGTGGGCGTGTCTACCGGTCTGGATGGTAGCTATGAGCTCTACCGTGTCAAGGGTCACAACTCGCTGGTGGCAGCCTATGTGGGCTATGTGGATAGCGTTGTGGAGGTCACCGACCAGGAGGTTGTGGACTTCACCCTCTCGGACGGCGTGGGCATTGAGGCCGTGGTTGTTGAGGGCGTCGCTACGGGCAAGATTCGCCAGAGCAGTATGATGGTCGGCGAGAATATCAGCTTTGCGGGCCTGTGTAAGATGGCTTGCTGCAACCTGGCCGAGAGCTTCGAGAACTCG
>JAGBYS010000291.1 GCA_017628675.1 Tidjanibacter sp. | reverse complement strand
GTTGTTTCACCAAAATAATAAACACACAACAAAACTCATTATGAAAAGACAGATTCTTCTGCTGTCCGCCTCGTTGATGGTGGCAGTTGGTGCGCTTGCCGCCGAGATTACCCTCAAACAGCTGCCCGCAAAGGCGCAGACCTTCATCCACAACTATTTCGCCAAAGATCAGATTCGCAAGATTCACTCCCACCACCACCGCCACGGCAACAGCTACAATGTGCTCTTCACCGACGGTTCCAAGGTCAATTTCGACTCCAGCGGTCAGTGGACCAAGATCAAGCTCCGCAACGACTCCATCCCCGTGGAGATCATCCCCGAGTACATCACCACCTATGTGTGGGACAACTACCCCGAGGAGGTGATTATGTGCATCGAGAACGAGGGCGAGGCCCACGAGGTGGAGCTCTCCGACGGCACCGAACTGACCTTCAACCCAAAGACTGGTGCGGTCAAGATTGACTAATATAAAACAAAAGTGACCTCCCCGAGTGTAGGGTGGTCACTTTTGTTTTGAGGTGTGGTCGTTCGAGGCTATTTCATAATCGCACAGATGTTCTTCTGGGCGGCCACAAAGCTCTCCTTATCCCACCAGGGCATCTCTATATCGGAGGCTACATCCTCGGCAAAAGTAGTCTTGAGGTAGACATCGCCACCAGCGCTCATCCTCTGGCCATCAATATCATAACTCTGCTCGTAGCCATCCTTCCTGGCACCCGATGCGCGAGTGTAGGAGCCGTCGTCGTTCATCGTGTAGTCGCCATCGCCGTAGTACTTTGTGAGTGTGAGGCGGCTTCCCTCCAGACGCCATTTGCCCACCTCGCTGTACTCGGTATCGGCATAACTGCTGAAGATGGCATAGTTGCCGTCGTCGAAAATCAGCATATCGAGCTCGTAGGGGTCGGCTGCCATCTCGTGAGCCCACACACCCACAATGTTCTTTGCAGGAGTGCTTCCACTCGCGGTCGCAATGGGCGTAGCGGCGGTGCCAAACAGCAGGGCCGAGGCCATCAGGAGAAGTGTAAAAATCTTTTTCATAATGATTATAGTGTTATTGGTTAGAAATCAAGGAGTTTATACTTGGAGCGGGTCGTGGAGATGGACTCGAGGTACTCGAAGTGCCACCACTCAAGGCGGTAGGGAACGAGTCCTGCCTCACACATAACCTCCAGCAGAAGGATGCGGTTGTCGGCCTGCTCCTTTGTTATCACTCCGCTCGTTTGCAGTCCGCGCACAAAACTACGATAGACATCAATGGTGCGTGTTGCAGGGTCGCTACTATCGGGCGTACCCTTGACCGAAGACCTCTCCGAGAACTCGTCGAAGTCGGCACCCATATCCAGAGGTGTGCCGTCGAGCGTCGCAATCGTGAGGTCCACAGCCACGCCGAAGTTGTGGCGGCCACCCTTGGTGCCGTCGGCCACAAAGCTCTCCCACTCGGTGCCATCCACAATCCTTCGCATAGCCCTCTGAACGCTGATGGGGCGTGCTGCATCGTAGATGAGAAGCGTGTAGTTGGGATTTCTCCTTTGGAGTATCTCTTGAGCCTTCACGACCCTCTCGGCGAAGGCGGGCACAAGATAGGCCCTCTCCAGGGTGCCATACATATCCTTGCCCACAAAGTTGTCCTCGGTGGAGTACTTCAGCTCCACAAGCACCCCTGGTGCGAGTTCCTGAATATCCACAAGGTCATAGGCGCGCATCTGGAGGTCGAAGTCTACTCCTCCTCCTCCCTTCTGTGCCGACGCCGCAAATGGCGCTACCAAAAATACCACGACAGCGGCCAGCGTTACAAGAAATTGCCTAATCTTCATAGGTAGTTAATCCGT
>JAGBYS010000290.1 GCA_017628675.1 Tidjanibacter sp. | reverse complement strand
GGCGATAGCTCGCTACTCTTCGTCCCCGAAAAATTTTGAATTTTGAATTTTGAATTAACCTCGCTATGGTTTCACGATTTCTACCCACATCGGCTAAGGAGGTCGAAGCACTCGGCTGGGACTACATTGATGTAATCCTCTTTTCGGGCGACGCCTACATCGACCACCCCTCATTTGGCATTGCCGTCATCGGTCGTCTGCTGGAGGCCGAGGGCTATCGTGTGGCCATCGTTCCGCAGCCCAACTGGAGGGACGACCTGAGGGACTTCAAGAAGCTCGGTGCTCCGAGGCTCTTCTTTGGCGTGTCGGCGGGCTCAATGGACTCGATGGTCAACCACTACACGGCCGCCAAGCGTCTGCGCCACGACGACGCCTACACCCCCGGTGGTGCCTTCGGCTTCCGTCCCGACTACGCCGTTACGACCTACACCAAGATTCTCAAGGAGCTCTACCCCCACACCCCCGTCATCATCGGTGGCATTGAGGCCTCGCTCCGCAGACTCACCCACTACGACTACTGGAGCGACTCGCTGAAACCCTCGGTGCTTATCGAGAGTGGTGCCGACCTGCTGATGTACGGTATGGGCGATAGGAGCATTGTGGAGGTAGCCAAAGCACTCAGCAACGGCTACAACGCCAAGCTTCTGCGCAAACTGCCCCAGGTGGCCTTCGTGGCCGACAAGGAGTATGTCGAGAGGCTCCCCAAGGAGCAGACCATCCTGATGGCCTCCTATGAGGAGTGCTGCCGCAACAAGAGGGCCTTTGGCGAGAACTTCGTGAAGATGGAGGTGGAGAGCAACCGCAAGGAGCAGACCAAGATTCTCGTGGAGCCCACGGGCCAGAGGTTTGTGGTCATCAATCCCCCCTATAGGCAGATGACCACCGAAGAGCTGGATCGCAGTTTCGATCTACCCTACACACGCCTGCCCCACCCCAGATATAAGGATAAGACCATCCCCGCATACGAGATGATCAAACACTCGGTCAACATCCATCGTGGATGTTTTGGCGGCTGTTCGTTCTGCACCATCTCCGCCCATCAGGGTAAGTTTGTGACCTCAAGGAGCGAGAGGAGCATCCTGGCCGAGATCGAGAAGGTAAAACTCCTACCCGACTTCAAGGGCTACCTCTCGGATGTAGGCGGCCCCTCGGCAGATATGTACCGTCTGGGTGGCAAGAACGAGGAGCTCTGCCGCCGATGTGTGCGCCCCTCGTGCCTTACACCCAAGGTGTGCCCCAATCTCAATCGCGACCTGGAGCCCCTTCTGGCACTCTACCGCAAGGTGAGGGAGGTGAAGGGAATCAAAAAGGCCTTCATCGGCAGCGGCATACGCTACGACATCCCCGACGATGGCGGTCGCTATATGCGCGAGGTCATCATCAACCACACCTCGGGCCGCCTGAAGGTGGCACCCGAGCACACCGAGCCCCACGTTCTGAAACTTATGCGCAAGCCCCCCTTCGAGGAGTTCGAGAGGCTCCACGACTTCTTCCAGAGGGTGTGCCAGAAGGAGGGACTCCGCTACCAGCTCATCCCCTACTTCATCTCCTCCCACCCCGGCTGCACGGAGGAGGATATGAAAAAGTTATCAACAAAGGTCAGAGCCCTCCGACTGATGACCGACCAGGTGCAGGACCTCACTCCCACGCCTCTGACGCTCTCCTCGGTTATGTTCTACACCGGCGAGAACCCCTACACCGGCGAGAAGGTCTATGTTGCTAACAGCCGCGAGGAGAAGTGTCAGCAAAAAAGTTATTTCTTTCAGGGCAAAAAAGTTGAAAAGCGCGGCAAAACCCCTACCTTTGGTAGCAGAAAGAGGAGATAAGAATAGAAAAAACGATAATATACTATGGCAAACGAAACACCTCGATACAACAACCGAGGACGCAAAAATGAGGAGGCCTTCAAGGCCGTAACGGAGGTGCAGGGCAGAGTTCTGCCCCACGCTCTGGACCTCGAGGAGGCCGTCTTGGGCGCACTTATGCTCGAGAAGGACGGCATCATCACCGTTCAGGACTACCTCTCGGGTGACGCCTTCTACAGCGAGGCCCACCGTATAGTCTACAAGGCCATCGAGCAGCTCTCCCAGGAGCTCAAGCCCATCGACCTGCTGACCGTCACCGACAAACTCAAGCAGGAGGGACAACTCAAGGCCATTGGTGGCGCACCATTTCTGGCACGCCTGACGCAGAAGGTGGCTTCGGCCTCCAACCTCGAGTACCACGCACAGATCGTGGCACAGAAGTTTGTGCAGAGGGAGCTCATCCGTGCCTCCGACGAGATTCTCCAGCGCTCGTTCGACGAGTCGAAAGATATCTCGGACCTTCTGAACTTTGCCGAACAGGAGATCTTCAAGGTGGCCGAGGGACACATCTCCAAGGAGGTGCAGTCCTCGAGCAACATCATCCGTGAGACGATGAAGATGATTGAGGAGGCGAGCAAGAAGGGTGGCAAAATTTGTGGTGTGCCCACAGGTTTCCGCGACCTCGACAAGCTCACCCTCGGTTGGCAGCCCTCGGATATGATCATCATTGCGGCCCGTCCTTCGATGGGTAAGACCGCCTTTGTGCTCTCTATGGCTCGCAACATTGCCGTCGAGGAGCAGAAGCCCATCGCCTTCTTCTCGCTTGAGATGAGTGCCACACAGCTTATGATGCGTCTGCTGGTGGCCGAGGCACAGCTCAACTCCACCGATGTGCGTAGTGGCCGCCTCACGCCCGAGCAGTGGACCCACCTCGAGAAGGCATCCCAGCCCCTGGCCGAGGCACCCATCTACATCGACGACACCCCCGCACTCCCCATCACCGAGTTCCGCTCCAAGGTGCGCAAACTCAAGGCACAGCACGGCATTGAGCTCATCATCATCGACTACCTGCAGCTGATGACGGGTCCCCAGGACACTCGTGGCAACCGTGAGCAGGAGGTGGCCTACATCTCGCGTACCCTCAAGGCTATCGCCAAGGAGCTCAACATCCCCATCATCGCCCTTTCGCAGCTCAACCGTTCGGCCGAGGCGCAGGGCGGCACCAAGCGCCCCCAGCTCTCCAACCTTCGTGAGAGTGGTGCTATTGAGCAGGATGCGGATATTGTTGCCTTCATCCACCGTCCCGAGTACTACGGCCTCACGCAGCTCGAGGATGGCACCAGCACCAAGAACCTTGCAGAGATCATCATCGCCAAGCACCGTAACGGTGCCACCGACACCATAAAACTCAAGTTCCTAAACGACTTCGCACAGTTCTGCGACTTCGATCCCCTGGCAGCAGGCGTTCCCTTCTCGGGTGAGAGGGAGTTTGGCAGCTCCATAGGCGGTGGCGGACTGGAGATGGCAGGTGGCGGCTTCGAGGGTGCAAGTGCAGCCTTCAGCAGCGGTGTGGATGACTTCGGTATGCCTCCAAGTTCTTCGGCTCCCGACGGCTCGAAGGCCCGAGGTGGCGCAATGAGCACCAGTGAGAGCGAAGCACCGTTCTAAAATTGACAATCATTTAGGGAGTTTAGGGAAATAAGGGATACTAAGGACCTTGAGTATGTTATCTCTTAACCTTCAACTCTCAACTTACAACTTTCAACTCTAAAACAATGGCTTTTACGAGGATTTATAGCAGTGCCGTGGTGGGTATCAATGCCCTGGGCGTGGAGGTCGAGGTGAATGTTTCCCCCGGCATAGGTATGTTCCTTGTGGGCCTGCCCGACAGCGCCGTCAAGGAGAGCCAGGAGAGGATTCGCTCCGCCTTTGAGAATAGCGGCCTGAGGATGGTGGGCAAGAAGACCGTCGTGAACCTCGCCCCCGCAGACCTCAAGAAGGAGGGCTCCTCGCTGGATCTACCCATCGCTATTGCCATACTCACCGCCACCGAGCAGGTGACAGGCGAGGGTGTTGGCAGTTGGGTTATTGCAGGTGAGTTGTCGCTCGACGGTGGTGTGAAACCCATACGCGGCGCCCTGCCCATAGCCATCCACGCACTCGAAAAGGGCTTCCGTGGCCTCATACTCCCTAGGGAGAATGCCGAGGAGGCAGCCGTAGTGGAGGGTCTTGAGGTTATTGGCGTCGGCACCCTTCGTGAGGCTGTAGATTTTCTCAATGGCGACCTGCCGATTGCGCCCACCAAGGTGGCCACGCAGGCTCTCTTCATCCAGAATGGAGGCCGCTATGCCGAGGACTTTGCCGATGTCAAGGGCCAGGAGTATGTCAAGAGGGCTCTGGAGGTGGCCGTGGCGGGTGGTCACAACATCGTGATGATAGGCGCCCCCGGCTCGGGCAAGACTATGCTCGCCAGGCGTATGCCCACCATTATGCCCCCGCTCTCCATTGAGGAGGCTCTCGAAACCACCAAGATACACTCCGTGGCCGGCAAGCTCGGCAGCGAACGAGGTCTGCTGACTCGTCGTCCCTTCCGTGCGCCCCACCACCTGGCCTCGGCCGTTGCGATGGTGGGAGGCGGCAGCAACCCTCAGCCCGGCGAGATATCCCTCGCCCACAACGGCATACTCTTCCTCGACGAGCTCCCCGAGTTTGGCCGCTCCATACTGGAGGTTATGCGCCAACCTCTCGAGGATAAGGTTGTCACCGTCGCCAGGGCCAAATACTCGGTGGCCTACCCCGCAAACTTTATGCTCGTAGCCTCAATGAACCCCTGTCCGTGTGGCTACTACAACCACCCCACCAAGGAGTGTAGCTGCTCACGCCACGCCGTGGAGAAGTACATAAACAAGATCTCGGGCCCGCTGATGGACCGCATAGATATCCAGATTGAGGTCACCCCCGTGGAGTACAGCCAGATGACCGACACCACCCCCGCCGAGCCAAGCAGTGCTGTGCGCCAGAGGGTCATAGCCGCCCGTGAGCGTCAGAGAGCGAGGTTCGAGGGCATCGATGGGGTGTTCACGAACGCAATGATGAATAGTGCGATGATTGCCGAGTTCTGTCCGCTGGACCAGCAGAGCCAGACGATGCTCTCCAGGGCTATGGAGCGCCTGTCGCTCTCGGCCCGTGCCCACAACCGCATCATCAAGGTGGCACGCACCATCGCCGACCTCGAGGGCTCCGAGCAGATAACCTCCGCCCACATCGCCGAGGCCATCGGCTACCGCAACCTCGACCGCGAAAATTGGGGAAACAGGGAGAGTTGAGAGTTGAGAAATAATCTTTTTAAGGTCTTTTTTGACTTTGGTCGTTCGACTTTAGACCTTAGACTTTAGACAAAAAAACGATGCGTCACATTCCACCATTTGTGAAGATTCTTCCGCTGGTCATTCTGGGCATTGCCCTTGGTCAGTGGCTGGAGGTCGGATGGTGGGTTGTGGCCATAGGTGCCTTGGTCTGCACCATTGCCGCATACCTTCTGCGCACCCGCAGGGAGGGCTCCCTCTACACCGCTTGTGCCATAGTGCTTTGCTCTCTTACGACCACACTTCTTCGTAACCCCTACTCGGTGCCCACACCCTCGGCACCCGAAACATTCTACGCCACCATAACCTCCTACCCAACAACCACATCCGAGAGTCGTTGGCAGAGATGCGACGCACAGGTAGATTATCGCGGCACAAAGCGCAAAATAATCCTTCACGCCGACACCGCAATAACGCTCACAATTGGCGAGCGTGGCCTGCTCTCGGGCTACCTCAATCCCCTTTCCGAGGAGAGTTACGGAAGGCTTATGAGTCGCAGGGGCTATGTGGGCGAGTTGTGGGCAACCTCGCCCTCCTCGTGGCGGCCCACCTCGGAGCCTACGGCCAACAGTCTGCAGATCGTAGGCCGACGGATGCAACACGCAATGGTGGAGCGCATCGAAAGGCTCGGCCTGGGGAGAGATGAGGAGGCGGTTGTGAGTGCGATGCTCACGGGCTGGCGCAGCGATATGGACCCCGCACTACGCCGCAGTTACGCCCGCAGTGGCACCTCCCACCTGTTGGCCATCTCGGGTCTCCACGTGGGACTTGTGGCGATGTTGGTCCTGGGGTTCTGTTGGCTACTCCCCATTGCCACCCGCCGAGGCCACATCCTAAGGAGTGTGGTGGCCATCCTCACGATGCTCCTCTACGCCTTTGCCACGGGTCTCTCGCCCTCGGTGGTGAGGGCCACACTGATGTTCTGCACGGCGCAGATGGCCCTGGCCTATGGTAGTGCCAAGAGTTCGCTGAACCTGCTGACGGCCGCCGCCACAGTTATGCTCATCGTCAATCCCAACAACCTCTTCGACATAAGTTTTCAGCTCTCGTTCCTGGCCGTTGTGGGTATCACCCTCGGCTTCGGTCCTCTGATGGAGCTCTCGGGAGCCACCCACTCACGCCGCCCCATAAGGGCACTCTGGGGCGTGGTCATCGTGGGCCTCACATCCACCATCGCTACCCTTCCGCTGGTGGGCCACACATTCTCCACGGTGAGCCTTGTGGGCATCTTTTTGAACCCTCTGGTGATAGTTACTGCCGAAATTATTGTGCTATTGGGATTTATTTGGGTAACTTTGCCCCTGGGATTTCTCCAGCCCGTGGCGAGCACCCTCATCCAAGGGGCCGCCGAACTCCAAAACCGATTGGTGGAGGGTGCGGGCTCGCTCTCGTGGGCAGCCCTTGAGGTTGAGATACCCGCGTGGGTGGTGGCCTTAAGCTATCTGCTGATGGCCACGGGGATAATCGTTTCGCTACTTTGGAAAGAGAAAAAGGTATGGAAAATTGGGAGATAGAGGAGCTTCTCACCCCCGAGGTGAGGGCGGCCATTGAGGCCAACATCGAGTGCAAGCCGAGCGAGGTTGCTCTCCGTAAGGGTGTGCCCTCCGCGCGCCTTGTGGCCTCACAGGTGAAGTACCTCCAGCGAGCACGCCGCAAACTCCCCTCCTACTATGCCGCACGCGCCATACTCCCCTCGCTCGCCTTTGAGCAGTCGAGCAGCGAGGAGTGCGCAGCCCACAAACGCTTCGAGGGCAATCTGGCCCTGGACCTCACCTGTGGTCTGGGTGTCGATTCGCTCTACCTCTCTCGTCGCTTTGCTCGTGTGGTGGCCGCAGAGTGCAACCCCACACTTGCCACCATCACTCGCCACAACCTCCACCTACTGGGTGCGGACAATGTGGAACTCTTCGGCGGCAGAGCCGAGGAGCTGTTGGAGCAGTTCGAGAGTGTGGATTTGATCTATGCCGACCCCGACCGCCGCAGCGCCGAGGGCAAGAAGATGGTCTGCCTGGAGGAGTGCTCACCCAACATTGCCGAGCTGCTTCCAACCCTTAGGCGTAAGGCCCAACACCTGGCCATAAAACTCTCCCCGTTGTTCGACATCACGGAGGCTCTGGTGCGCTTTGGTGAGGGCAGCGATGTGGAGGTCATCTCGCTCGGTGGCGAGGTCAAGGAGGTGATGGTCTATTGGTCCAAGGATGCAACCGATAGCAGGATTATAGCCACCGCACTGGGGGTAGGCTCGTTTGAGTGTGCCGCCAACCGCCCCACGGAGAGGGCCCCACAGGCCGAATTCGACCCCACCAGATACCACTACCTTGTGGTGCCCGATGCGGCCAT
>JAGBYS010000289.1 GCA_017628675.1 Tidjanibacter sp. | reverse complement strand
TTGTTGTAGTTCGGAATTTTTCCGATTTTTCACAAAGCACAAGGGAAATAGCCACAGTTTGGGCAAATCCAACATCCTTCTCCTGGGGTAAAGTCGTCTATCGGAGTGCTGCACACCGGACACGCACCTACAACAGCGACACTCTTTATTTCGTTGACATAGGCGATGACATCTGCGATTGTTACGAAGTCATCCACCTTCTCGCCAGCGATTTCGCAGTGGCACAATTCTTCTACCGCCACGATGAAACTAATTTTATCGAGGCTATCAAAGATGTCATCAAGCCTCGTTGTGTAATCGATTGTAGCTCCGGCCATAGCATAGTCGCCAGCCACACGGATAATTTTGTTAGTGTTGTTCATTTTTGCTTCTTGTTAAGATTTTGTCGTTTGTTAGAATAGTTTATTACTCTCGTCTATATCTGCCACTTCTCCCGTTGCAATGTCGATGTGTATATCATATTTTTCGACACAGGCATCGTAGTCGAACACCAGAGCGGTGGTAACACGACTTTTCTGAGATTCCTTTTGAGTCGATAGGTAGCCAGTCGGGGACTCGATTACACGGAAACGCTGGCTTTTAGCCGTTCCAATGAACTCTGGAATGTTCATTAGGTAGTGTTTGAGCGAGTCCTGTGGCAACACATTAACACCGGAGCTTCTTCCCTCTTTCGAGTATAGAGATGCCACGCGCGAGAACAGAAGGAAGAGGTATCGCTTCTGGGGATTCATCTCAAACTTCTCGTCTGAACCGATGAGCGACACAGGCCCACCTCCTTGCTTTATGAAGAAGTCGACCTTGTCAAACACCTGATTGGAGGCGACGAGGTTGTCAAGAGTTCGCCAGAAGATCTGCACCTCTGAGCCTCCATCCAGTTTGGAGTTCTGCGCTTGGGCATTGGCCACACATATCTTCATTACATCATCATAGTTGAACGGAACATTGATGTAGGACTCTATGCTCTTGAACGCTGCGAGGATGATACACCAGTTCTTCATTACACGGTCGTCGAGAAGCCCTGTGCGTTTTTGGAACTCAGAGATTACCAATTCCCACGAAGAGCGGAAGTGATAGATGAACTTATCTCGCCACCCAAGTAACTCTCCCGTGAGGTGCGTGAGACCTTTGCTATACACGCTCTTGAACTCTTCAAAGTTGGCGATTTCTTGCTCTGTGTGCTCATACTTATTGAATGAGAGGAACAGCATACGAGAGAATATGGCGTTGTCGATATTGGGCATCTCCTGTCCGGATAGGATAATTCCGCAATCGACGGGAGTTTGCTCACGCTTCTTCTCGTCGATGTTCATCTTTGAGCGACCATATCCATCCCAGAGAGATTTGATAAACTCTCGTCGAGAACCGTCGATGGAGTTCTTATACTCGTCCAGGTGGATGACGGCATTAGACCTCTCGGCCACACTTTCGGCCATCGCTGGTACCGTCGAGTTCACAATATTCTGGGTGTTGTTGTCGAAAAAAGCAGTGATTGCGTGGCCACACTCCGACTTACCCGTACCCTTTTGGCCAAAGAGATTCAGGATGGGAAGCTTTGTGGCATTATTAACTACCACATCTCGGAACAACGAGGCTACGAGGAAACAGAACACTATCTTGGCATTGTCGCCAAATGAGCGGATGAACAGACGCATAAATTCATACAGCGAGATGTCGTTTGTTTTTCGGTACTGGAACATATCGCGCGACGAAAAGTTGAGCGAGTCGTTGTCAGACATCAGCGAACTTGCTCCGGGCAAGTAGTATTTATGCCCGTCGATGTCCACAATGCCATACTCGTCAAAGGGGATGAAGCGATTGTTGATAAGAGCTCCGTTCATCCACGCATAGAATCTATGCTTCTTCTGCCAGCCGAGCTGCTTAATCTCGTGGGCCAAAGGTGTGCCATCATACAGGTATTTTTTTACAATAGTAAGCTCGTTCTGCGAGGCCTCCCACACGAAGTTACCAAGCGACTCTGTCTTGGTCTTGAACTCGGTGAATGAGGTGAGCTCATTTTGCCTGAACTTCACGATGGCCGCTTGGCCCTTGATGTTCACGATTCGGTAAATACGCCAAGCGTTCTTTTCGTCCGGAACGTGGATGATTGGTTCGAGCACAAAGTTTGACCAAGGTCGATCCTTGGAGCGAGAGCCAATGCCGTAGTAGCAGTGCTCCCGGATGTAGAAACCGTAATCTTCGAGGTCGAGCATCTCCTCGGCCGACTTCTTTTTGGTGGCTCTCTCTTTTGCATTTTTTGCAGCATAGAACTGTTCGTGCCAAATCTTTCCCATTTTGTAAGATTTGGCGAACTCTTCTATATAGGCAGATGCCAGGTGCTCATCTCGGCAGTCAGTGAGCAACTTGCATACATCGGTGATTATCTCCACCTTTTGTGATTGAGAAGAAACACCCTTCATCTGCATCTCGCAATACCAAGGGATGTAATCTTGTGTGTGGCGAGAGAGAAGTTCCTTATACGAATTTGGGTTTGCCCCAAAGTGTTCGTCTGGATCCACTTTGACCAAATCGCCATTTTTTCTTATTGGTTCACCCGCTTCGTCTAGTCTGGGAGGCAGAGTCATAATTCGCACATTCAGCCCCGCTGCCAGCCATCTCGGAGCGTTCTTGTGAATGGCTTTTTGTCCAGCTGCATCACTATCCCCGATGAGTATTACTGTACGCGCAATATCAGCAATCATCTTGATTTGCTCATCTGTGGTAGCAGTACCAAGAGGCGCAACTGCATTTGTTTGCTTAATTTGGTGTAGCCTGATAACATCAGGGTTTCCCTCTACAACAATAGCGGTTTGCGTATCTTTTATGGTTGCTCTCGCTTGAAAAAAACCGAATAAAGATTTTGATTTGGAGAACAGAATGGAGTCGGGCGAGTTTTTATACTTGGGAATGTCTTGTTTGGTTCCGATGTATCGCCCAGAAAATCCCTGTATAATGCCTCCCAACTTGTATATCGGGAACACAATGCGCTCCGTAAAAAAGTCATAGTAAGTGCCATCTTCTTTGAGGGTAATAAGTCCTGCCTGCACTAGTATGTCAATACTGAATCCGAGTTTTAGCGGATGGTCTGATAGGCAATTCTTGCCTGGTGCATAACCCACTCCAAACTCTTTCAGTGTATCTAAATCCCAATTTCGGGATTTGATGTAGCGAAGCGCTCCATCTGCGCCATCAAGTAATCGGGCATAGAACTTCTGCGCCTCGGCATTTGCCTTCGCGATTGACTGTCGTTTGAATAGAGCCTCTCGTTCTTCGAGCGACATCTGTTCCTCCTCATATTGAATATGGAATTTTTTTGCGAGATACTTAACAGCCTCGACAAAATCCATTCGTTTGAGCGACATAATGAATTGGATGGATGTTCCACCTTCATTACAGCCGAAGCAATGGTATCTATTCTTTGCCTTCCAAATGTGCATCGAAGGGGTGTCTTCTTTGTGGAATGGGCACGAAGCCCACAGTTTTCCACCTTTGCGAACAATCGAAACGCCCTCGCCCGCAATCACATCTTCGATGTCAATGTTTAGGATGTCAGCAATTACACTTTCAGGAATCATTTTTGTACGGTCTTTAAGAAGTTGTCGATACACGCAACTATATGAGTCGAGTGAGCATCCTGCTTATCTTGCAGGCCAGTGCGAATGGTCGTGAGTTCCTCGATAGACATATCTACGAGGGATATACTGCCGAATAAATCTTGCTCTGCGTACATATTACCACGCTATTTGTCGGTTATACTCTCGTTTTATCGCTGTGGCGATGCGCTCTTGGCGCATTGCGTTGGGCTTCCGAGCCCCAGTGCCATATTTGTCTACCGTGCTGATGGAGCAGCAGGTTTCATTGGCAATAAGGAGTCGCACCTCGTTTTTCTCCAAGGTGGTAAGCCCTTTCCAAAATGTAATGAATGAAATCTTCTTTGCCATAATTGCTGTTTTGTTTGTTTTGATAAAAATGTAGCGGGCTTCTCAGCAGGCTACTTTGTTATGAAAATTCAACACCTATTTTACCCGATTACACCTTAAACTACTCGTCTATATTTCGGCTCGGCTAACTCTCTGGCCAACGCCTCAGTCATCACTCTCGCTTGGTTTGTTTCCACAGCGTTTCCGATAAATTTCTTTTGGTCTGCTTGTGCCCCCACGAGGACATAATCAGCAGGGAAGCCCATAATGAGTTTAAGTTCTTGTATTCGCAGCATACGCATTTTGAT
>JAGBYS010000288.1 GCA_017628675.1 Tidjanibacter sp. | reverse complement strand
GCTATGGTTCAAGGATTCTGGTGGCACCACACAAAAAGAGAACTCCGAAAAGAGTTCTCTTTTTTTTATTTCTATTCTGCGGGGATGGGGCTCACCCGAAACAATGTCGTGCGGCCATTTACCTGCAAGGGAGCGGCAGCCATCGCCTTTATCTTACATCCAATCCCACGAAGGATGGGCAGGGTCTTCGGCGGAGAGGGCCTCCGAGAGCGACAGGCCCAAAGTCTTTGGCGTGCATACGCCTTTCAGGGATAACCTCACGGTCGAAGTGGGCGAGTCTTTCGGTTAACCAAGGGTCCTGCAAGGCCACAGGGCCTCGCACCCCTTCAGTTTGCGTGTTCTGGTTGTCGGCAATGGGACGGCCATTCTCGGCCGTCAAGTATTGTTTGTCGCTTTGTTTCATAGCGAAGATTTGTAAGTATCTTTCACTATGGCCCCAAAACCGTGCCACACACCAGCAGACTTCTTTTTCTTTTACTTAGCAATCTATTTTCCCTGAGGTTTGGGCCACTCATCCACAGCACCGATGCCCTGCGCCCTGCCATTATGGAGCGACACAACCAGTTTCTGATTGCAATGCTCACAGACGATGAACTCATCTTGGTAAACATCCTTGTGGTGTATCACCTCATCTCGGGTTCCCACCACCTTGCGGTCAATCACACGGCCATCTCTCTTGGTAACCTCCTCGGTAACGTGGCGTCTGACCTCATCATAATGATGCTCCCGAGCCTCGCCGTAGCCCAGCGTGCGCAGCACATAATATTGGCGACAAACGGGGCAATGGCTATACACCTCCCACTCGGCAAGCGCCCTAACAATGGCAAAACCCAAGAAGAACGCCACCGCCAAGACAATCCAGTGAGGGGTGTAGATCATATAGAGAATCACAACACTAATAGGCAATGATATGAACAGTCCCCACTGCCCCACTCTCGCGGGAATGAAGGGTATGCGATCGAGGTAATGGAATATCAGGGGCGACACCATCAGGTGAGCCATGATCACCAGATAGGCAACAAACAAGAGCAGCACGATGATAGGAATACGCACCCAGCCGGGCAGACTCTTGCCGGCCTTATTGGCACCAATCACATCCTCCACACCGTTGTACTTGGGCGCAACCAAGAATGGACGGCTACGCAACTTAACAAAGAGTCTGGTGGAGGCAATACGCCCGCCAAAGGGGATAAAGCGCTCCACAAAGGGTATCTTACCATCCTCCGTGAGGGTGTAATCCACCAATTTACCATCCACAAAACGGGCCACCACTTTGGGGTGGAAGATGTTGGTATCAAAGTCCTTGACACGCACGGGGAAGCAGACATTCTTAGTATGACTATTGACGATATCCACAACCACGGGATAGCCGTAGAACCTCTTGCACATAGCCTCAAGCTCTGCACCCTCGGCAAAATGCTTTGCCATCCAACGCTCTGTGACATAGATATATCGCCTGGAGAAGGAGTCGTCCAAGCCCAACGATGGCACACCGTAGGCGGCAGTTGGGAAGAGCTCATATTTTTTGAAGGTGCGCCTCTTACCCTTCTCATCGGCCGCCACAATCTCGAAGTGGTTATCTCCCTCGTAGCGTACGAATTTATAGGCCTCACCGAGCTGAGCCTCCTCGTGTCTGTCGGTCGCCACAACAAAATTCCTATCCATAACGGCAGCATCTACCCATCCACGCTCACCCTCGGCGGTCTGAATCAGGAAATACCCCTCTCCGTATGCCAACAGTTCCACGCTCTGGCCCACGCGCACCGAACCAATGGCCTTGCCATCGTCGGTGAGGAAATCGTCGAGCAGAGAGCCCGCCATCACAACCTTTGCCTCTCGGCTCTCAAACGAGGGGTGGAGAGATTTGTGGAAGGAGGTGTAGCCAATGACCGTGGCCACAACAATCAACAACGCAAGAGAGGTGTTCCAAACATTAAAACGACCATAGCGTATCAAATTAGTACTAAAGGGGAAGGATGTCAGCATACTAACAGGCGCCCAGATACGGCGCAGCAGGCTGTTTTTCTTGGGTTTAGATTTCGGGATGGCCATAAGGAAAATTTAAGTTTTCAGGTTAATTTTCACAAATATACAAAATTATTTGCAATAACGGACTAAAACTCATCAAATCGGGTTACTACGAAACCTAATTTCTCGTTCAGACATCCAAATCAGTCAGCTATTTATAAACAGTTTGTTAATAAATAATTTATTATTTATAAGGTGTAAGAGGATTGCGGTTTGTACAAAATGATTACCTTTGCGCGTTATGAGAACAAGTCTAACCAAACTAATGTTATCGGCACTACTTGTGCTGCTATGCTCCGTCGCAACATCCTATGCACAGAGCGTCACTGTCAGCGGTAAGGTTGTGGACAGCCAGAACGGCGAGCCCCTTATCGGTGTCACAATCATCACGGAGACAATGAGCGGTACTACCACCTCGATAGATGGTAGCTACTCCATTGCGGCTACAGCCGGCACCTCCCTCACCTACTCCTATATGGGCTACCAGGAGAGCACCTGGAAAGTGCCCGCCGGAGAGTCGACCATCACCCACAATGTGGAGCTTCGCAGCGACAGCGAGGTGCTCGACGATGTGGTCGTGATCGCCTATGCCGTCAGGAAGAAGGGCACGGTTGCGGGCTCGGTATCGACCGTCAAGGCCGAGAAGGTGGAGAACACCCCCACTGCCGCCTTCGACCAGGCGCTCCAGGGTCAGGTTGCTGGTCTTTCGGTGCTCTCCAACACGGGTGAGCCCAGCGCTACGGCCACTATGACCATCCGTGGTACAAACTCCATCAACTCGGGCACTGCACCACTCTACATCCTCGACGGTGTGCCCATCTCGGCGAGCGATTTCAACACCATCAACCCTGCCGACATCGAGTCACTCTCGGTGCTCAAGGATGCCTCCTCGACCTCGATTTACGGTGCCAGGGCGGCAAATGGAGTCATCGTAATCACCACCAAGCGTGGTAAGGTTGCCGAGCGTCCCCGCATCGACTATCGTATGCAGGTGGGCTTCTCGCAGGCCGACGACAGCAAGTGGGACCTTATGACCACTCCCGAGCGCATCGAGTATGAGAAGAGGACCGGTATGACCGCAGGTCAGAACTACCAGCAGCTCGAGAAAGTGAATGTCAACTGGATGAACGAGGTCTTTAACTCCTCGGCTCCCCTTCAGAATTATGAGGTTTCCATCTCGGGCGCCGATAGCAAGACCAACTACTACCTTTCGGGCGGCTACTACAGCCAGGAGGGTACGGCTGTAGGCTCCTCGTTTGAGCGCTTCTCGATGAGGGCAAACCTCCAGCGCAAGGCGGCAGACTGGCTCACCGTGGGTACCAACACGATGCTCAACTTCCAGAAGATTCAGCAGGCCGACGAGGGTGCATACACTCTCGTAACCCCCATCTCGGCCGCACGCTTTATGCTCCCCTACTGGAATCCTCGCAAGGCGGACGGCTCGCTGGCCTCCATTGCCGACGGCTCGTGGAAAGGCAACGGCCAGAACCCCCTCGAGTGGCTCGAGAACAACCCCGTGCACTACAACAAATACAAGCTCCTCTCGACCCTCTTCGCAGAGGCTAAACCCATTGAGGGTCTTGTCCTCCGTTCGCAGTTTGGCGTGGACTACTCCCACACCACCGGTTTTGGTGTGTCGTACCCCAGCTATATGCCCAACCAGGGCAACGGCTCGGCCTCGCGCAGCTCGACCGACAGCTACAACCTCACCATCACCAACACCGCAAACTACACCTTCAGCATAGACGACGAGCACAACTTCACATTCCTGCTCGGTCAGGAGGGCGTAGACTACCACTACGAAGGTTTCAGCGTGCTGACCGAGGGTCAGAATAACGACCGCCTGACGAACATTTCCACTGGTACGAGGGCAACTTCGTGGGACGACACGACCGACTCCGACTACGGCTTCCTCTCGTTCTTCACCCGTGGCGAGTACAACTACGACAACCGCATCTACGCCGAGGCTGCCTTCCGTTTGGATGGTTCCTCGAGGTTTGGCAAGTCGCGCCGTTGGGGTGCCTTCTGGTCTATGGGCCTTATGTGGGATATGCGCAAGGAGGAGTTTATGATTCCCTACACCGACTGGCTTACCCACGCACAACTCTCCTTCTCCACTGGTACGAGTGGCAACTCCTCGATTCCCAATTATGAACACTTGGCTCTGGTGGGCGGTGGTGCCGACTATATGGGCGATGCGGGCGTAGGCCTGATGCAGCCCGGCAACGAGAACCTCGGTTGGGAGAAACCTTGGACCACCAACCTCGCACTCCACACAGGTCTGTGGGGACGAATGACGGCCGACTTGGAGTTCTACTACAAACTTACAAGCGATATGCTTATGGAGGTACCTCAGCCCTACTCGACCAGCGGTTTTGGCTACTACTGGGACAATGTGGGCGAGATGGTCAATGCGGGTGTGGAGCTCAATGTTTCGGGCACCATCATCGCAACCGACGACCTGCTCTGGACCGCCAATGCCAACATCTCCTACAACCATAACGAGATTACCGAACTCTACAACGGTGTGCAGGAGTATGAGCGCTCGGGCACCAACACCAAACTTGTTGTTGGTCACCCCCTGGGCGAGTTCTACATCAACCGCTACGCGGGTGTCAATCCAGCCAATGGCGACGCTCTGTGGTACACCGCCGATGGTCACCTCACCGATCAGCTCCGCGACGAGGACAAGGTGCTGGTGGGCAAGACCTACATCGCACCCTGGCAGGGCGGCTTTGGCACCGCACTCAGCTACAAGGGTCTTTCGCTCAGCACCCAATTCAGCTGGGTGGCCGATCGCTGGATGATCAACAACGACCGCTACTTCGACGAGTCGAATGGTAGGTTTGCCACCTACAACCAGTCGCGCCGCCTCTTGGAGGGCTGGCAGAAGCCCGGCGATGTGACCGACATCCCCCGCTATGGCGAGTACACCGAGTTCGACAGCCGCCTCTTGGAGGACGCTTCGTTCTTGAGGCTCAAGAATGTGATGCTCAGCTACTCGCTCCCCGCAGAGTGGCTCGAGAGGCAGAATATCTTCCGCAGCGTAAGGCTCTATGTGCAGGCGCAGAACCTTCTCACCTTCACCCACTTCTCGGGTCTGGATCCCGAGGGCTCGACCAACATCTACGCTGCCCAGTACCCTATGGCTCGTCAATACACCTTTGGTCTTGACGTAACCTTCTAAACCACGAACGACACTATGAAGACGATTAGGAAAATAGCATATATGGCCGTGGCTATTGTAGCCGTGGCACTTTCGACAACCTCGTGTCTTGACAAACTCCCCGAGGCGGCTATCCCCGCCGATGAGGCTATGCAGAGCTTCGACGATGCCACACAGACCGTGACGGGCATCTACTCAATGATGAAGAGTGGCGCTCTGTGGAGTGGTCACCTCACCCTTCTTCCCGACATCCAGGCCGACCTTGTCTATGCCGTGGATGGCTACTCCAATACCTATGGCAACCATTGGCTGTGGGATCTGCGCTCCACCGGCTCGGAGATCGAGGCGGTCTACGCTTCGCTCTACAGCATCATCAGCAACTGCAACTTCTTCCTGGAGAAGATTGACGGCGTAGTGGCAAAGCAGACCAACGATGAGAACATCACCATCCTGGAGCAGTACACGGGCGAGGTCTACACCATCCGTGCTCTGTGCTACTCGGAACTGCTGAAACTCTACTGCAAGGCCTACGACCCCGCTACGGCCGAAACCGAAAAGGGCGTTGTGCTGCGTAAGGGCTACTCCCAGCAGGAGCCCAGCGTGAGGGCCTCACTCAAGGAGTCCTATGAGTTTGTTGTTGCCGACCTCATCAAGGCCGAGGAGCTGCTGGATGAGCAGTATGACACCTACAGCAGCTACTATATGACCCGCTCCGTAGCCCACGCACTCCACGCCCGTGTGGCTCTCTATATGCAGGATTGGGATCAGGCCATTGAGCACTCCTCGAAGGTGATTGACCACCCCAACAGGGTCTATTCGCTCTCGTCGGCGAACGAGCTCTACACCAACAATATGACCTTCTTCGACTATATGTGGAACTACGACCTTGCCACCGAAACCATCTGGCAGTTGGGCTTCACAACCACCTCCTATGGTGGCGCACTCGGTCAGGTGTTCCTCTCGTTCAACAACGACTTCACCTACTACTACCCCGACTATGTGCCCGCACAGTGGGTGCTGGACCTCTACACCTCGGGCGATATGAGGTATAACTCCTACTTCGCAACCCTCACCACGGGTTACGACCACGCCCTGACCTGGCCACTTCTCATAAAGTACTACGGCAACCAGAACTTCATTGGCTACTACATCTACCACGTCACGATGCCCAAGCCCTTCCGCCTTGCCGAGCAGTATCTGATTCGTGCCGAGGCCTACTGCCGCAAGGCTTCGCCCGACTTCTCGAAGGCCTCCAAGGATATGAACTCGCTGCGCGAGAGCCGCTTTAGCGCCGGTGGAGGTGCCATTCAGCTCACTGCCGACAACTTCATTGAGCAGATTGCCAACGAGAGGGTAAGGGAGCTCTATATGGAGGGCCACCGCCTGCAGGACATCAAGCGATGGGGCAAGCTCTACCGCAACGGCCAGGGCTTCACGCGCACTCCCCAGAACAACACCCTCACCGAGGGCAGCTCGCTGAGCATCAAGGCCGACGATGTGCGTTTCGTATGGCCCATTCCTCAGCACGAGCTCGAGGCTCCCGGTTCGCAGATTGAGCCCAACGACAGCAACAACTAACGATGAGGACTACTATGAAGAGTATGAATAAACTATCGACATATATATTTATAGGTGTGCTCGCCCTCGGCGCCATAGCTTGCGACGAGCAGTACACCACCTACAACGACAAGGCCTATGTGATGTTCTCCGAGCAGGAGCAGTATTTCCTTGTAGAGGAGAATCAGGACTACTTCTCGATTGACATTGCTGCCACCACCGCCGCCAAAGAGGATCGCACATTTGGTGTGGAGGTTATCGACCAGGGCAGCAACGCCATCGAGGGTCACCACTACCGCCTACTGTCCAACACCGTGACCATTCCCGCGGGCAAACTCGCCGGCGAGGTAAGGGTGAAGGGTATCTATGAGAACATCGAGGCGGCCGACTCACTCGGTTTCGTACTGCGCCTTGTTGTACCCGAGGAGATGGTGTGGGACGATCTGTACAAAGACGGCACCCAGACCAAGGTGGTTATGTACAAGAGCTGTCCCTACGACATCAACAACTTCACGGGCTGGTGTCTGGTTAGCTCCATAATGCTCCAGAACTACCCCGGCGAGAATGTATCCTACCAGAGGGTTGTGCGCTCGGAGCTTCACCCCACCGAGGCAAACACTATCATCCTCAGGAACTGCCTCTACGATGGCTACGATGTGCGCCTGAAGTTCCACGGCGATGACCCCGAGAAGCCACTTATCTCTATGGAGCGTGGTCAGGTCCTCAGTGACGAGGCCTCCGTGTTCGGCCAGATTCTGGGCGACAACCACATCTTGGGTGGCACAAGCCCCTACTATGACTCCTATTTCAACGCTTGTGAGCGTTTTGCAGTGTTGTGGATGGAGGTCTATGTCGAGGATCTGGGCACAATGATTGGCACGGTGGGTCACTTCTACAATGTGATTGAGTGGCTCAGCAACGAGGAGGCCGAGGAGATTCGCAAAGAGCTCGGAATGTAGAAAGTTGAGAATTGTGAAATAAAAAAATAACTATCGATATGAAAAAGAGTTTAATGAGTAGAGTATGGGGGCTCGTGGCCGTATTGGCCCTGACGCTGAGCGCCTGCGAGAGCCCCGAAGAGGAACTCAAACCCCAATTCCCCGAGAAGATCACCGCTACGGTTATGGCGGGCGACACCTTCGACTTCACCATTGAGCCCACTATGAAGTGGAGTCTCAAGATTCCCTCGGAGGTGGCAACCTATTTCAAATTTATCGTTGGCGAGAGCGAGCGCTATACTCTCAATGGCGACGCGGGCACACACACCATCACCATCGCTGTGGCTCCCAATGAGGAGTTCGACACCACACGCACCTGTGCAGTGGAGATGACTATGGGTGGCGAGAGCCAGATCGTTGTGGAGCTCACACGCGGTGCCAAGGAGCGCTCCGTGAAGGTTTACGCTGCTGAGTTCGACACCGAGGAGGAGATGTTCGTGGCCGACGAGGAGGGCAACTTCAGCTACTCCACCACCGCCATAGACAAAATCGAGTGGGTATGGTGCAACGAGCAGTGGATGCAGCGCATCGTTGTGGATGCCAACTTCCGCTGGAGCTTTGGCGTGGACACCCCCGAGTGGATCAATGCAAGTGCAACCTCCGGTAGCGCAGGTCGCACCGAAATCTTCCTGCGCACCAACCCCGAGTTGCTCCCTCTGGAGGATGGCGACTACACCCTTGAGATTTGCGACACTAGCGACCGCAATGGCGATGGCGTGATCGACTCAAGCGACATTCTGATTGTGGCCACCTTTGCAACCTCAATGGAGGGATGCAAGGATGTGTGCGAGGTGGAGCTTGCCGCCCAGGCAACCTTCAATGCCGAAGGACTCTACTATGCCGCCAGCAGCGAGTCCTATGTTGAGATGTGCCATGGCCGCATCGACTCGCCCCGTGGCGTGGAGCTCTTCGCTGTAACTAAGACTGAAAGTGGCGACTATACCCGTGAGGGTGCCGAGTGGATACTCCTCTCGGTGGGCGACTTCCCCGAGGAGGCAGGCGCAGAGGGCATCTGGACCCGCAATATCACCCTCTCGGTGGAGGCAACCACCAGCGAGCAGGATCGCGAGGGTGCCATTGTGGCTATTCCCCTCACCCAGGCCGGCTCGACCTCCTATGCCGACTTCATCGTTTGCGACATCCTCCAGGAGGGCGTTGAGATTATCGACACAAGCGACCCCGTCTATGCCTTCGACGAGGCTGTGATGATGGGCTTTGGCGCACGCTTCGAGAAGATGGAGAAGGGATCGTGGCCCTGGATCAACAACTGGTCGGGCATCCCCCACGCCTATAAACTCACCCTGAGGAACAACTACTCGGGTGACGATCTGGTGTTCCGTCGTCCCTTCGACAGCTACAAGATCTACGGCATTGACGGCTATATGGGCGCCACCTACGATCCTTCGACCTGCTGGCTCACCATCAGCGAAAGCGACCCCGAGGAGGCAATCGAGAATGGCTACATCATCCGCAGCCGACTCGGCACCAATGAGGGCGAGTTCACCAACACAATGGCGGGTGCACAGGGTCAGAATGAGGCAACCTTCGTGTTCTTCAACGACAAGGGCGAGGCCTATGCACTCATCTATGTCGTTCTCGACCCCACCTTCACTCCCTACGAGGAGGTGGAGGGCGATGTGATGTTCACCAACATTGAGGAGGCCCTTCAGACGGGCGCCAAGCTCGAGAAGATCGTCTTCGGCGACGCCGAGTACAACGAGGAGGAGGATTATATGGGCATTCTCCAGTACCGCCTCACCCTCAATCCCAAGTGCAAGAGCATCTCGCTTACCCTGCCCGAGTACTCAATGGCCTACCCCTACCAGAGCTGGATTACCACTCGCATCAAGGATGGCGCAACAATCGTGAGCACAAGTAGCTCCTCTTCGGCTACCGGTCGCATCACCTTCTACGGCTCCAACAACTACAATGTTGTTCTTCAGCTGATTGTTGTCTACAACGCAAACTAACCGAAGAACCAGAGAAAAAGAGTATGAAACTAAGAAAGATATTAATGTGGGTAATGCTGCTCTCGGCCACACTGATGGCTGTGGGCTGCTCCAACCCCGAGGATGAGTTTGGCCTTGCAGACGGCTACGGCTATGTGCAGTTCAAACTCTACAAAAAGGCCTCCTATGTTGCCCCAGAGGCTCCTTCGAGCCGTGCTCTGACGGAGCGTCTGGAGTGGCTGCAGGACGCCTACAAGGTGAAAGTGACACTCGAGTATGGCCAGACGACCATCGCCCAGACCCTCACCCTCACGGGTGGCGAGGGCGACGCTGCCGAGTGGGGACTTCGCAGCGGCAAACTCAAGCTCCTCACCGGCGACTACCGCCTGATTACCTTCTCGCTCTACGATGCAGACGACCAGCTCATCTACAACGGCACTCCCGAGGGCGAAAGCACCTTCTCGGTCATCGAGGGCGGACTCGTGGTGCACGATGTGACGGTGGATGTTGTGGCACGAGGCAAGGTGCAGTTCACCCTCACCAAGGATATGAGTGGCTTTAGTGGCACCCGTGCCGTGGAGCGCCAGTATACCTTCGACGAGATTCGCGAGGCCAACATTACGGTCGAGAACAAATACACGGGCGAGAGGGTGAAATTTACTGAACTTCCCTGCAAGTTTAGCCTTCACTTCGACACCTCGGACGACATTGAGGATGGCTACAAGACCTCCTCTACCCTCTGCGACACCCTACTGTGGATTCCTGCAGGCGACTATGAGGTTGTTGGCTACGAGGTATTCTCCGAGGATGGCACTCTGCTCGAGAACAAAAACAACCCCACCAAGAGCCCCTTCAAGGTGGAGGACAACAAAGTAACCAAGGCCAATGTGGGCGTGACCCTCTATGAGGCCGACGAGTACATCAAGGACTACTACGCACTGAAGGCCATCTGGGAGAGCCTCGATGGCGAAAATTGGTACTATGTTGGCGAGGAGTATGCCAATGGCACCAACTGGAACTTCAACTGCGATGTGGACCTGTGGGGCAACCAGCCCGGTGTGAAACTCCACGCCAACGGCCGTGTGGCCTTCATCGACATCAGCGACTTCGGTTTCCGTGGTCACCTCTCCCCCGCTATCGGTCAGCTCTCGGAGCTGGTGGAGATCTACCTCGGCACCCACAACGACAACAACTACGCCTACGACCCCACCCTCGACAGGAGCAAGAGCCTCGAGGAGCGCACACGCAATCGTATGGCGCTGCACGGCGAGTGGCTGCGCACGCTCCACACCCCCGAGCAGATGTCGGAGCCTTGTGCCCGAGCACTTGCCGAGCACAACATCTCCATCGGTGCCACACGCCTCTATGAGAGTATGACGGAGGATGAGATCTTCGACCCCAAGAGCGGTCTGCAGCGCCATATCCGTCCTATGGACTCCTCGCACGGCACCCTCTGCAACGGCCTCAAGAGCCTTCCCAAGGAGATGGGCAAGCTCACCAAGCTGGAGTATCTCTACATTGCCAATAGCGAGATTGAGAGCCTGCCCGACGAGCTGGAGAACCTCACCTCGCTCACCGACTTCGAGCTCTACAACTGCTCCAAGATGACCAAGTTCCCTATGGTTGTGGCCCGTATGCCCGAGCTCGTTTCGCTCAACATTGCCAACAACGCACAGTGGAGCGCCGAGGAGATTTACAAAGGTCTTGACGCCATTGCCAATGGTCCCAGCCGTGAGAAACTCCAGATTCTCTACTGCCGTCAGGGCAACCTCGAGGAGCTTCCCGCCTCGTTCCGCAATATGAAGAAGATTGGTCTGCTGGACCTGGCTTTCAATAAGATTTCCAAGATTCACCCTCTGGGCAAAGAGGTTGCACCCGTGCAGCTCTATCTCGACAACAACCTCCTGGAGAGCCTGCCTCGCGATGCGGAGGGCTACTTCTGTGGCTACGACGATGTGGAGAACTTCTCGGTGAACTACAACCGACTCAAAAAAGTGCCCAACATTTTCAACGCACAGAGTATCTACGGTATGGCCTCCGTAAGCTTTGCCGGCAACCAGATTGACGGTTTCGAGGGCGAGGAGGATGGCACCTACAAGGGTATCTATGTCGAAACCCTCACTCTGTCGCAAAACAAGTTCACCAAGTATCCCAAATGCTTGGCCGACACTGAGAGTACTGTTGCCTACATCATCCTGAGGGCCAATGAGATTGAGGAGATTCCTCTGGGCTCGTTTGCGGGCAAGAATATCGTGAATCTGACCTCGCTCGATTTGTCCTACAACCGTCTGAGCGACCTGCCCCACGATATGCACGCAGGCTCACTCCCCTACCTCTACGGTGTGGATCTGTCGTTCAACCGCTTCAGCGAATTCCCCTTTGAGCCCCTCGACAGCTCGGGCCTGACGGTATTTTCGCTGCGCAGCCAGAGGGACGCTAACGGCAACAGGTGTCTGAAGGAGTGGCCCACAGGCATTGGCAACCACCGAGGCCTCAGGGGTCTCTACCTCGGCTCCAATGACCTGCGCGTCATCGAGGACAGCATCTCGACGCTCATCTACTATCTGGACATCAGCGACAACCCCAACATCGTCTTCGACGCATCGGGCATCTGCTATGCCTGGAGCGTGGGCGCCTACATACTCATCTACGACAAGAGTCAGAACATCCTTGGATGTAGCGCAATGCTCGAGTAGAAGACTGGACAAGCTTTTCGGATTACACACACGAAGATAGATAAAGAATGAAAAAGATTAGAACATATATATCGGTCATCGCAACAGCCCTTTTGGCTGTGGGATGTTACCAGGAGGATATTGAGTTCAACTCGGACTGCAACGAGATAAACATCGACGCAGTGGGTGGCGCACACAAGGTGGCCATCTCCTCGGGTGAGAACTGGATAGCCTCGACCGACAACACCTGGATTACCGTTTCGCCCGCCAACGGCCGTGGCAACGCCGAGTGTCAGATCATCATCGACTCGGCCCTGATGTCCACCCCCCGCTATGGCGAGGTACTCATCCAGAATCTCGCCACCCTCGAGGAGCGCACCATCAGTGTCACTCAGGAGGGTTTCCCCTACTCGATTGAGATTGAGGATGGCGAAATGGAGATAGAGAACTTCAAGACGCTCAACGAGCGCAAATTCAGCGTAACGCTCACTACGAATGTCGATTTCAAGGTGGAGATTCCCTCCAATGCCCGTTGGCTCAGCCACAAAAGCTACGAGGTGAAGCTCAATCGCGGTGTGCGCCCCCGTCAGGTCGACATCGTCTTTGAGTGGGACATCAACACCCAGCCCAAGGAGCGTATCGCCGAGGTGAAGTTTGTGCCCAAGAATGGCGAAGAACTCTCCAAGCAGGATATCCTCACGGTGGTGCAGAAGTCTGCCGAGCCCATCGAGGAGAACACCCGCAGGGGCGACTCTGTGGCTCTGGTGAGCATTCAGCGCAGCCTGGCAACCCTCTCGTCGTGGGATGTGTCGGTGCCTATGGATCGCTGGTCGGGCGTGATTCTCTGGGATGAGGGCCACAAGGGCTACACCCCCGACAAGAAGGGTCGTGTAAGGTATGCCGAGTTCTTCATCTACGACACCAACGAGGAGCTCCCCTTTGAGGTTAAGTATCTGACCGCTGCCGAGGAACTCTTCTTCTTCGGCAACTCCAACACCTTCCTCAAGGATCTCGAGATTGGCGACGCCATCTTTGAGCTCACCCAGCTCAAGAGGCTCACCATCGCTGCCCACGGCCTCATCACCGTAGATCCAAGGCTTGCAAACCTCAAGAATCTGGAGCAGTTGGACCTTAGCTCCAATAACTTTATGACAGTGCCCGAGGTTCTCACCAAGGAGAATTTCCCCAACCTAAGGACCCTCATTCTCAATGCCAACCAGCGTTCGGTTATCTATGACCTGAGCAACTCTACCCGTACCGACCTGGGTGGCTTCATCGAGGAGGAGAAGTTCCCCGAGCACCTTCTCAAATGGGAGCTCGACACGCTGAACCTCTCGGTAAACTATCTGCACGGTGCGCTGCCCACCTTTGAGGACGACCCCACGGTGCCCGTTTACACCGAGGAGGATTGGGCTGCTTCGAAAGATACCCTGCCCAGAATGTTGGTTGACAGGCGCATCAAGAAGGTTATGCCCCGCACCAAATTCTTCAGTATCAACTTCAACCGTATGACCGGCACTCTGCCCGACTGGCTGCTCTACCACCCTATGCTCGATTTGTGGAACCCCTATAGTTTCATCTTCTCGCAGGAGGGTAAGGATAGCACAGGCACATCGGCAGGCTTTGAAAATGAGCCCGTAAGCCTCGACTACTACTATGAGCTCTACACCTCCAAGAACAAACCCAAAGAGGAGGAAGAGGGCGTAGAGTAGCAAGAGGGCTGCAACAACCGAGAACTTAAAAGAACGAAACGAAGATAAAGAAGATATATGACTAAACTTAGTAAAATAGTATCGTTGGGCCTCATTGCAGCGTGCTCGTTCACGCTCGTGGGCTGCTTGAACGACATCGAGCAGAGCCGACCCAACAACAACGGCGACCTGCCACTGCAGCAGGAGTGCCCCTATGTGGAGGGTGAGCTGATAGTGAAATTCTCGCCCGCCGTGGAGCAGATGCTCGCCTCGAGAAAGGTCATCTCGCGCAGCGACATCCCCTCGGTAGACGAGGTGCTGGAGGCTGTGGGTGGCTATGAGCTCGAGAGAGTATTCCCCTACGACAAGCGTAGCGAGGAGGCATCCAGGGAGCGTGGTCTGCACCTTTGGTATGTGGTGCGCTTTAGTGGCGAGAGCACCGAGAGTGTTGCTGCCAAACTCGACAAGCTGGGCGAGGTGCAGAAGGTGGATCTCAACCGCCGCATCAAACGAGCCTACAACGGCAAGGTAACCCCTCTGAGGGCAGAGGCTCTCTCGAGGGCAGCAGCCACAAGAGCAGGTGCTGCCGCAATGAACGACCCTCTGCTGGGCGAGCAGTGGAACCTCATCAATAACGGCAACCTCTTCCTTAAGGATGGTGTCGTTAAGAGCATTAAGGATGCAGATGTCCAGGTGGAGGAGGCTTGGAAGCTCAGCACCGGTCACGAGGATGTGATTGTGGCCGTTCTGGACGAGGGCGTCTGCGTAGACCACCCCGACCTGAAGGCCAATATGTGGGTCAATAGCGACGAGGTGGCTGGCTCCCACGAGGACAACGATGCCAATGGCTATGTGGACGACATCCACGGCTACAACTTCGTTAGGGATAGCGGCAAGATCACCTGGGACAACTATCTGGACTCGGGCCACGGCAGCCACGTAGCTGGTGTCATCTCGGCTGTGAATAACAACGGTATCGGCGTCAGCTCTATTGCAGGTGGCGACAACGGCAAGGGCGGCGTGAAGATTATGTCGTGCCAGATTTTCTCGGGCCAGATGGGCAGTAGCGTTCTGGCCGTAGCAAGGGCAATGAAGTATGCTGCCGACAATGGTGCAGTGGTGCTCCAGTGCAGCTGGGGCTATGTTTCGGGTGCCGCCAATGAGTATGATTGGGGTGCTCAGGGTTTCCACTCTCTCGAGGAGTGGAAGATGGGCTCGCCCCTGGAGTTTGAGGCTCTGGACTACTTCATCCACAATGCCGGCTCGCCCAATGGCCCTATCAATGGTGGCGTTGCAGTCTTTGCGGGCGGCAATGAGAGCGCACCCCAGGCGGGCTACCCCGGTGCTGCCGACTTTGCAGTGTCGGTGGCAGCCACAGCAGCCGACTTCACCCCCGCAGTCTATACCAACTACGGCCCCGGCACCACCATCTCGGCCCCCGGTGGCGACCAGGACTACTACTGGGATTATGTGGACGAGGCGCACAACTACGGCGAGGTGGGATGTATCCTCTCTACCCTCCCCTACAATGTCAGCGAGAGCGGCTACGGCTGGATGGAGGGCACCTCGATGGCTTGTCCCCACATCTCGGGCGTAGTGGCCTTGGCTATCTCCTATGCAGCCGAGCAGTGCATACAACTCACTCCCGACCAAATCAAAGAGCTCCTCTGCTCCACAGCCGTAGATATCGACCCCTATATGGTGGGCAAGAAGGAGTATCGCCGCTATGTAGCCGACATCGGTCCTCTGCAGCCTATGCAGATGGATTTGGCACCCTTCAAGGGTCAGATGGGCGCAGGACAGGTCAACGCCACCCGTATGCTCCAGGCAATCGCCGGAGTGGGCACACCCATACACTTCCCCAACATCTACATCGAGGAGGGAGGCAGCGTCGCCATTAAGGCCTCGCGCTACTTCGTGGATGGCGACAAGAAGAGCTACAAGGTGACCATCGCCAACGAGGAGGTTGCCACCTGCCGTAACAATGCGGGCGAACTGCTCTTTGAGGGCAAAAAGGTGGGTACCACCACCGCCACAATCTCCGTAACGAGCGGCTCCACCACCGAGCAGCATAGCTTCACAATCACCGTGCGCAAGGGTGCGGGCAACAACGGTTGGCTGTAGGGAATAGACATTCGAGAGGTATGAAAAGAGGTTTGTGGCTTGGAATGGTTGGCACTTTGGTGGCCCTTGTGGCACAAGTTGTGCCCTCTCGTGGCCAGATAGCCATCATACCTCAGGAGGCCGTACAAAGGGCCGCAAATCCCCAAACGCTACAAGGGAGCACCCTCCGCTTTGAGAATGATGGTACTCTTTCGTTCGGTACCATTGGCGAGGATGACGCACCCTGGCAGGGAGAGATCTCGTGGCGCAACACCAGCGGCCAAAAGCTCTCCATCACTCGCATCACCACAAGTTGCAACTGCCTTGTGGCCGAGTGGGATCGCAAGGCCAACACCGCCACGACGAGTGGCAAGGTGGGGGTAAAATACTACCCCAAAGGGCGTGCAGGAGGGGTTTGCCAACGCCTGTTTGTCTACACCACCCTCTCGGAGAGCGAGCCCTCGGCAATAGTCGAGGTTGTGGGCACAGTCACCCACTCCACCGACCGCACAGGCGACTATCCGCACCAGATGGGCACACTCCGCCTCAGGCAGAAGAGTGTAGCGTTTCCCGCCGAAGGTGGCACCGCAAGGATTGCCATCATCAATGGTGGCTCAGCGGCGCTCACGATTGCGCACGATGAGGGACTCACCACGGGTGGAGTCAGAGCCTACACAGAGCCCGCACGACTCGCTGCCGGCCAGGAGGGCGACCTTGTGATTGAGTATCGCCCCAAGCAAGGCGCACTCCCAACGCTCTACCTCAAGGGAATAAATACGGCACCGAGAAAGCGAAAAGTTGAGATAACGATTGAAAAATAAGAAAAAACGATAGAAAAGAAGATGATGAAACAGATTCTGAAAATTATGATTGCAGCCGCCCTGCTTCTGGGCACCTCAAGTTGCGACAACACCACCGAGGAGCAGCCCGTTCCCGAGATTGAGGTTACTACCAACAACATCTCTGGTACTTGGAAGCTCTCCTTGTGGAACAACCAGCCCCTGCCCGAGGGTAGCTTCATCTACATCGATTTCGTGCGCTCCAGTAGCACCTACACGATGTATCAGAACATCGACAGTTTCGGCACACGCACCCTTACGGGTCGCTTTACCCTCTATGTCGATGAGGAGATTGGCGCAGCCGTTCTGCGTGGCGACTACGACCACGGCGCAGGCGAGTGGAACCACCGCTACATTGTCGAGAGCCTCACGGCCACCACTATGCTCCTTGTGGCAAAAGACAACGCCGAGGATAGGTGCCTCTATGAGCGTTCGGACATCCCCGCAGAGATTATTGGCGAGTAGGGAAGCACTGCCCTAACTCACAAAAACGAGAGCGACCCCATTGCCGGGATCGCTCTCGTTTTTTTATGTGCCAACTGCTCTTAGCAGCCAAACAGGTTACGAAACCACTCGGGTGCGTGGCAAGGACGGCGAGTGGTGGAATTGACAAACACGAGTTCCACAAAGCCCGTATTGACCAACTCGCCAGCCTCGTTGCGAATCTCGTGGTCGAAGCGCAGACGAGCACCCTTGATGGGGTGCATCATAACCTTGATGGTCAGAAGGTCGTCGTAGCGAGCAGGAGTGAGATATTTCATACCAATCTCCCTAATGGGCATCATCACTCCGCCCTCCTCCATCATCTTATAGGTAAAGCCCTTTTCGCGCAAAAGCTCGGTGCGGGCATACTCATAATAGACGGGATAGTTGGAGTGGTGCACAATACCCATCTGGTCGGTCTCCTTGTACCTAACCCTGAGTTGTATATCCTTTTCGTAGAGAATGTTATCCATAGCAATCTAAAGTTTATGTCCAAGTAGCTGTTCGGCCTCAGTGGTGTTGCCCGTGGCCAACAAATTGCGAATAATCGAGGAGCTCACCTTGCCGCCATCCTTCCTTAGAGCCTCGGCCCTCACCACCCTGAAGCCATACCTCTCGGCCAAGAGTTCAAAGTGATTATCCGCCACATCACGGTCGTGACCAAAGCGATGATTGTAGCCCACAACAAGGGTGTGGATGCCGAGTTTTGCCACCAAGAAATCCCTCACGAACTCCTCGGAACTGAGGGCTGCGAACTCCTGGTTGAACTCAACTATCACCAACTCATCTATTCCGAGGTCGGCAATCAGTTCGGCCTTGCGTTCATCGGAGGTAATCAGTTTGAAGTCGCCACCACGCGGAAGCACCTGGCGAGGATGGGGCGAGAAGGTCACCACAACGCTGTGTCCCCCCACCCTTTCGGCCTCCTCACGCACCCTGCCAAGGAGTGCGGCGTGGCCAATATGCACACCGTCAAACGACCCAATCGTAACAACGGGGCGCTCAATCGCAGGGAGGCTATCGAAACCGAAGTGTTGGCGCATAGGGGGCTAAATATCTCCGCTTTCCTGCTCCTTGACAAAGTATGCGACCTTCTCGAGCAGGGTGGTTATATCGTAGTTCTCAACAATTATTCCGAGAGGGAAATTGAGGGGCTTGGAGGTGAAATTCAGCACACCCTTGATACCTGCATTGACAATGGGCAGTACAACATCCTCAGCCACGCGCGTGGGGCACGAAAGAATCACGATGTTGATATCCAGGCTCTCCACCCTCTCCGAGAATTCATCCATAGAGTAGCAAGGAATATCGTCAATCTCGGTGCCTACCTTCTGTGCATCCACATCAAAGGCCGCCACTATCTTGAGATTCAGACCCTTGCTATTGAAATACTTAGTAATAGCCTGACCGAGGTGGCCCATACCGATAACGCCAATATTCATTGGCTGTGGTGCGTCGAGGATGTCGCTAATGAAGTCGGCCAAAACGCTGACATCGTAGCCCTTTTTGGTATCACTCGAGAAGCCAATGAGCATCAGATCCCTGC
>JAGBYS010000287.1 GCA_017628675.1 Tidjanibacter sp. | reverse complement strand
CGTCGCTTTCCTTCGCAAAATCAAAATCTCCTTCTACGCCATCGACGAGGCGCACTGCATCTCCGAGTGGGGCCACGATTTCCGCCCCGAGTATAGGCGCATACGCCCCATAGTGAACGACATCGGTCGTGCACCCATTATGGCACTCACCGCAACGGCAACCCCCAAGGTGCAGTTCGACATCCAGAAGAACCTCGGTATGATGGATGCCAAGGTCTTCAAGTCGTCGTTCAACCGCCCCAACCTCTACTATGAAATCCGTCCCAAGAACGATGTAAACAAAGATATCATCCGTTTTGTGAAGCAAAACCCCGGCAAGAGCGGCATCATCTACTGCCTCTCGCGCAAGAAGGTGGAGGAGCTTGCCGAGCTACTTGTTGCAAACGGCATACGCGCCCTACCCTACCACGCAGGTATGGATGGCGTGACCAGGGCCAACAACCAAGACGCCTTCCTTATGGAGGAGGTGGATGTGATTGTGGCGACCATCGCCTTCGGTATGGGTATCGACAAGCCCGATGTGAGGTATGTCATCCACTACGACATCCCCAAGAGCCTCGAGGGCTACTATCAGGAGACCGGTCGTGCGGGTCGTGACGGTGGCGAGGGAAGGTGTATTACCTTTTATAGTTATAAGGACATCCAGAAGCTCGAGAAGTTTATGCAGGGCAAGCCTGTGGCCGAGCAGGAGATTGGCCGTCTGCTGTTGATGGAGACGGTGGTCTATGCCGAGAGCTCCGTGTGTCGTCGCAAGAGTCTGCTCCACTACTTCGGCGAGGAGTACACCGAGGAGAACTGCGGCGCCTGCGACAACTGCCTCAATCCCAAGCCCAAGATTAACGCCCAGAAGCAGATGCTCACCGTTCTGGAGACCCTGGAGGTCATCGGTCCCAAGTTCAAGGTGGACTACCTGACCGCCGTGCTGGTGGGTAAGAATACGGCTATGATCAAGTCCTACAACCACCACAAGATTGAGCAGTTTGGCATCGGCGAGGAGCACGACGAGAAGTTCTGGGGCGCGGTTGTCCGCAAGGGCCTCATCGAGGGCTTCATCGACAAGAACATCGAGAACTACGGCCTCCTGTCGCTCAGCGAGAAGGGTGCAGCCTACCTCGAAAAGCCCTACCCCATCACCATCTCGCTCGACCACGACTACAACGAGGATAGCGACGAGGATGCACTCGCAGCTGCCGCCGGCAAGGGCGCCGTGGCCGATGAGGAGCTCTTCGCAATGCTCAAGGATCTGCGCAAGCAGATGGCCAAGCGTCTCAACTTGCCTCCCTTTGTCATCTTCCAAGACCCCTCGCTGGAGGATATGTCCATCCAGTACCCCATCACTATGGAGGAGCTTCAGAACATCAGTGGCGTAGGTGCGGGCAAGGCACATAAGTTCGGTGCCGAGTTCATCAAGCTCATTGCCGCCTATGTGGAGGAGAAGGAGATTATCCGCCCCCAGGATATGGTCGTGAAGAGCGTCGTGAACAAGAGCGGCAATAAGGTCTTCATCATCCAGAGCATCGACCGCAAGATGGACTTCGAGGATATCGCCCACGCCAAGAACCTCGAGATGGAGGACCTCCTGACAGAGATTGAGTCGATTGTCAACTCGGGCACAAGGCTCGACATCAGCTACTACATCTCCCAGGTGGTGGATGACGACAAAGCCGAGGATATCTACCTCTACTTCAAGGAGGATGCCGAGACCGACAGCCTCGACGAGGCTATGGAGGAGCTCGGCGACGACTACACCGAGGAGGAGGTGCGACTTGTCCGCATCAAGTTTATGTGCGAACAGGGACACTAACTAAAAAGCGGCTCCTCACGGAGTCGCTTTTTTTAGCATAACGACAACAGATAAAAAAATCGCGGGTAATGGAAATGTTACCCGCGATTTGTTTGTCAGAAAGTACCATTAGAAGTCGTAGCCGTAGATATATGACTTATAGTTTATCCAAAACCTTGCAGTTTCATATGCTTCCACACTCTCGCGTGGCACATAAATCTTGCGACCAGAGGCGTTATTGTCAAACATATTAGAATCTCCACTTGGCGGAGTCGTGGGCTTGCAATATACAGACTTAAGGCTCGAACAACCAGAGAATGCCTCATATCCAATCGAAGTGACACTATCGGGAATGGTTACGCTCTTAAGGCTCGAACAACCCTCGAATGCCCACAGTCCAATCGAAGTGACTCTATTGCCAATAGTTACGCTCTGAAGGCTCGAACAACCCTCGAATGCAAACGTTTCAATCTCTGTAACACTCTCTGGAATGGTGATGCTCTGAAGGCTCGAACAACCAAAGAATGCACTTCCTCCAATCGAAGTGACGCTATCGGGAATAGTGATGTTCACAAGGCTCGAACAACCATAGAATGCATACATTTCAATCTCTGTAACACTCTCTGGAATGGTGATGCTCTTAAGGCTCAAACAACCATAGAATGCTCGCATTCCAATCGAAGTGACACTATTGCCAATGGTGAGTTTTGAGAATTGTGCTCCTTCGAGCCAGCCATATTTTTGCGGATAATTATCGTTGTAGTAATCCGTCTCCACAATCTTGCTATTGATAATCAATTCGCCCGTACAACCATAGAATGACAAATTTCCAATCGAAGTTACACTGTCGGGAATGGTGATGCTCTGAAGGCTCGAACAATTTTGGAATGCATAATCTCCAATCGAAGTGACACTCTCGGGAATGGTGATGCTCTGAAGGCTCCTACAACCAGAAAATGTTCCTTCT
>JAGBYS010000286.1 GCA_017628675.1 Tidjanibacter sp. | reverse complement strand
GCAGTTATGAAGGGTCGCTCGACTCGTCTCGACTTGAAGTGCGGTATCTGCGGTGAGCACGGTGGTGAGCCATCGTCGGTAGAGTTCTGCCACTACGCAGGTCTCAACTATGTAAGCTGTTCGCCATTCCGTGTGCCTATCGCACGCTTGGCTGCTGCCCACGCTGCATTGAAGGAGAAGTAGAATTCCTAAAACTTCAAGATAAGCGAGGGGTTGTTCCAATCAGGGACAACCCATTTTTATTATATTAATATAGGTATGGAGATAAGAGGTTTAGAGAATCTTCTCTAATCTCCCTTAACACCCTTAATGCCTTTAACACCCTTAATGCCTTTAACACCCTTAATGCCTTTAACCCCCTTAACCCCCATCATAAAAAAAGCCATTGGCCGATGACCAATGGCTAAAAGAAAAAAGGCGAGAATCAATCTCGCCTTTTTCGTTAAATCAACTCGTCAGTTTCGCTTCCGTAGCCAGGGATGCCGAAGCCCGGTCCCTCTACGCTTGCCTGGTAGCCACGCTCGGCAACCACCTCATAAACCATAACCTCTGGAGCAGTATAGCCCAAAAATGTCTTCTTCATAATCACACTTTTTATTTTGTTAAACTCCTCCGTTAATTAATCAATCTTTGCGAGGTACGAACAACCATCGTAGTTTTCGCTCGAGCCGTTCCAGCTACCACCGTAGATCTTCGAGCTCCACAATGGCTCCGAGAACGAGTCGAGATCCTCGTCGAATGTACCACCAAGCTTGTAGTTCTCCCAATTAGGGGTGCCGTCGGTCTCGGTAAATGCAAGGCGACCGCTCAACTTACAGTTGCCAACTACTGCGGTAGTGCCACGGTGGTTACCCACGATGAAACCAACACCTACTGCAGGCGACGATGCCTTCTCGATCATACCCGCAACATTGATGTCGCAAACGCACGATGCATCGACGATTTTAGCCGCTGCGTTACCTATAACACCACCTACCAAGAGGTCAGCAGTTGCAGTTGCTGCGTTGAGTACCGAGATATTACCGCTGTTGTAGAAGTTACCGTTGATTGTAGGTGTGTAGTTTACGGTGTGGCCGATAAGACCACCGATGTAAGCGATCTTCGAGAACGAAGCGCCCTTCTCAACTACGATATCACCTGTGTTGTAGCAATCCTTGAGAGTGTTGGTCTTGTTTGCAGTACGAGTGTAAGCCAACAAACCACCTACGCGGAACTCGTTAGAGATGGTAGTCTCTGCAGTTACGGTGATAGTACCGCTATTGTAGCAACTATCCCAAGTCTGAATCATATTGGTATCAGTCTGAAGACCGCTGATACGGGTGTTGCCCGAGAATGTACCGTTGAGTGTAAGGTCGCCCTTGTTGCAGAGGCGTGTGAGAGTTACATTGTCAGCATTAGCATTCGAGAGAACGCCCGAGAACATTGTCAATGCTGTAGTTGCACCATTGAGGTAGAGTTTTTTTACCTTTTGGCAGACAACAGGGCCAAGAACATCGTAAGGGATATGCTTATCATAACCACCGGCAATCAGCAGAACCTTTTGGCTGAAACTATTCAGGCCCG
>JAGBYS010000285.1 GCA_017628675.1 Tidjanibacter sp. | reverse complement strand
TCTTATAAGTCTTATAGGCCCCATTGTCTGCAGGTTGGTAGACGGCAGGCAAAAAACGCATAGAGCGGAGGGAATTTTTTGCCAAACAAAGGAGCGAGTCCGCAGGGCACAACGGTGCCAGCGAGTGAGGGTGGTGCTACCGGCCGCTTTCCCTTGAAAATAAAAAACGCAGATAGCGGAGGGAATTTTGTGCGAAATAAGAAGGTGGCTCCGCAGTTTGCTTGGCGCAAATGAGGAAGCCACCTTTGAAATTTGGTGCAAAATTCACCCGCTATATGCGTTTTTTTACAGGTTGATGATGGTGGTCCAACCGTGCTTATCCTCCGCACGACCGTACTGAATATCCTGAAGGAGGGTGTAGAGTTTAACGCTCACGGGACCAGCCTCAGCGCCATACTCAAAGTACTCCTTGGTCAGAGGATCGAAGATGCGACCTACGGGCGAGATAACAGCTGCGGTACCGCAAGCGCCAGCCTCCTCGAAGGTAGCAAGCTCCTCAACGGGGATAGGACGGTTCTCCACAGTCAGGCCGAGGTCCTCAGCGAGGGTGCGGAGCGACATATTGGTAATCGAAGGAAGAACCGAAGACGAATCGGGAGTTACATACTTGCCATCCTTGATACCGAAGAAGTTGGCAGCACCGAACTCGTCGATATACTTCTTCTCCTGAGGATCCAGGTAGAGCACATTTGCGAAGCCTGCCTCGTGAGCCCTCGAGCCCGAGCCGATGGAGGCTGCATAGTTACCACCCACCTTGGTGTGGCCGGTGCCGTGGGGAGCTGCGCGGTCGTAGAGGCGCTCCAGAGTCACGGTGATGGGTTTGAAGCCCTCCTTGAAGTAGGGACCTACGGGAGTTACGAACACCACGAAGGTGTACTCGTTCGACTCCTTAACACCTACCTGTGCGCCGGTACCAATCAGCAGAGGACGCAAGTAGAGCGATGCGCCGGTACCATAGGGAGGAATGAACTCCGCATTGGCCTGAACAGCCTTGGTACACATCTCCTCGAACAGCTCAATGCTGGGCACCTGCATACGCAGATACTCACCCGAACGCTGCATACGCTTTGCGTTCTCCTCCAGACGGAAGAAACGAACCTTGCCATCAACGCCACGTAAAGCCTTCAGACCCTCGAAAACCTCCTGACCATAGTGGAGGCAGGTTGCGGCCATATGGATAGGGAGGTACTCGCTGTCGCTCACCTCAACCTTACCCCACGCGCCATCTTTCCATACGCAACGAGTGTTGTAGTCGGTTTTTACATAGCTAAAACCAAGCTCTTGCCATTTAATGTCTTTCATCACTTAAATAGTTTTAGGAAAATTTTAGTGTGTTATTTGGTTATACTTATTTCCTTTTTCTTTTTTGCGCCTTTTAAAAGGCGCCCCAAAAATTTTTGTGAGATACTTCGTATCTCTACAACCGAAGGCCCTGCCTCTAACTATCGCCTTGCTTCGGCATTAGCCTACCTGCGAGCCGTTGGGCACCTTGTCGGCGGGAGCCAGCAGGGTGAGCTTGCCCGTAGCGTCGGCAGCCATCAGGATCATACCCTCGGAGGTGATACCCTTGAGTTCGCGGGGCAGCAAGTTCACAAGCACCAGAATCTGGCGGCCAACGAGCTCCTCGGGGGTGTAGTACTCGGCAATGCCCGACACAATGGTACGAGTGTCGATACCTGTATCAACCGTCAGCTTCAAGAGTTTCTTGGTCTTGGCAACCTTCTCGGCAGCCACCACGGTCGAAACCCTGATGTCCATCTTGCCAAACTGGTCGAAGGTTACGCTCTCCTTCTGGGGCTCCACGGTTGCGGCAGCGGCCTCATTGGCCCTCTTGGTATCCTGCAGTTTCTGCACCTGACGCTCGATAACATCGTCCTCAATCTTCTCGAAGAGGAGCTCGGGGGTCGAGATGGTGTGACCTGCGGGGATGAGATCGCTGTGGCCAATCATCTCCCAATCAATCTTCTCTACGGCCAACATCCTCAGCAGTTTCTCGGCGCTGAAGGGCATAAAGGGCTCAATGGCCACAGTGGTATTGGCCACAATCTGGAGTGCCACATTGAGGATGGTTTTCACCCTCTCGGGGTCGGTCTTAACAACCTTCCAAGGCTCGGTGTCGGCCAGGTATTTATTACCCAGGCGAGCGATATTCATAGCCTCCTTGAGTGCCTCGCGGAAGCGGTAGTTCTCCAAGTTCTCCTCCAGAGCGGTCTTGATGCGGGGCAGCTCGGCGAGAATCTCCTTGTCGTAGTCGCTGAGCTCGCCAGCCTCGGGCACCACGCCACCGTAGTATTTGTGGGTGAGCACCAGCGCACGGTTTACGAAGTTGCCGAGCACAGCCACGAGCTCGTTATTGTTGCGGGCCTGATAGTCCTTCCAGGTGAAGTCGTTATCCTTGGTCTCGGGAGCATTGGCGCAGAGCACATAGCGCAGAACATCCTGCTTGCCGGGCATATCCTCCAGATACTCATTGAGCCACACGGCCCAGTTGCGCGAGGTGGAGATCTTGTCGCCCTCGAGGTTCAGGAACTCATTGGCAGGCACATTCTCGGGCAGGATATAACCGCCGTGTGCCATCAGCATTGCGGGGAAGACGATGCAGTGGAAGACGATGTTGTCCTTACCGATGAAGTGTACCATCTTCGTATCCTCGCTCTTCCAATACTTCTCCCAATCGGGGGTGAGGTCCTTGGTTGCGGAGATGTAGCCGATGGGGGCGTCGAACCACACATAGAGCACCTTACCCTCGGCACCCTCAACGGGCACGGGGATACCCCAATTCAAATCGCGGCTCACGGCACGGGGCTGCAAACCGAGATCCATCCACGACTTGCACTGACCATAGACATTGGTCTTCCACTCCTTGTGGCCCTCCAGGATCCACTCCCTCAGTGCGGGCTCATACTTATCCAGGGGGAGGTACCAGTGGGTGGTCTCCTTCATCACGGGAGCCGAGCCCGAGATCATACTCTTGGGGTTGATGAGGTCGGTGGGGTTCAGGGTCGAGCCGCACTTCTCACACTGGTCGCCATAGGCGCCCTCTGCCTGGCAGTGGGGGCAGGTACCCATAATGTAGCGGTCGGCAAGGAACTGTTTTGCCTCCTCGTCGTAGTATTGTTTCGAGGTAGCCTCCGAGAATACACCCTTGTCGTAGAGTGTGCGGAAGAACTCCGAAGCGGTCTTATAGTGGGTGGGGGAGGTGGTACGCGAGTAGATGTCGAACGAGATGCCCAGGCCCTCGAACGACTTCTTGATGATCGCATTGTACTTATCCACCACATCCTGTGGGGTTACGCCCTCTTTGCGTGCCTTGATGGTGATGGGCACACCGTGCTCGTCACTACCGCACACCCAAACCACATCCCTACCCCTGAGTCGGAGGTAGCGCACATAGATGTCCGAGGGGACATAAACGCCGGCCAGGTGGCCGATGTGGACAGGGCCATTGGCATAAGGAAGTGCCGAAGTGACCAAATATCTTTTATACTCTTTGCTCATTATCCTAATTATATCTAATACCTAATTGTTCTTCTTTTTGTTAGATGATGCCCTCGGTCTTCTTGACAGCCTTGAGCTCCTTCTTGCCTGCAATCTTATACTTGTCGAAGCCCTCGCCATAGACACCCATAACATTGGCTACGGAGATGAAGGCATTGCCATCGACACTCTTGATGGCCCTCATCATCATACCCATCTCGTTCTTGCGGCAGACAATCATAACAATCTTAACATCCTTTTTGGAGTAGTAGCCCGTACCGTTCAGAAGGGTTACACCCCTCTCCAGCTTGGTCGAAACCACATCGGCAATGGCGTCGTATTCCTTCGAGAAGACGAAAATCTGCAACGATTGTTTATCTCCCGATAGCACCATATTACTTGCATAGCCGAAGACCGCCGTAGTGATGAAACCATAGATGGTAATCATAATGTCGCCACCAAACACAAAGTAGGAGGAGCCGATGATGAAGATGTCCACAAAGACAACCACCTGCGAGTAGCTGAGGTTCATATAGCGGGTGACAATCATTGCGATGAGGTCGCTACCGCCGGTCGAACCGCCCATCAGCAGGCAGCTTGCCACACCGATACCCATCACGATACCACCAAGGATGGAGGAGAGGAGTTTATCATCGGCCAGAGCGGGGAATATACCATCGGTGGGCAGAATACCCTCAAAGAGTGTCATAAGCACCGAGGTCATAAAGATTGCATAGATGGTCTTAATGCCGAACTTGGCGCCCAGAAGCAGCACGCAGATAATGAGGAATACGGCATTGAAGATGAAGAAGGTAACACCGATGGGCACACCGCCACCCTCAAGGCCGCCGGTGAGCTCACACACCAGACGGGCAAAACCCGTTGCACCACCACCCATACCGTCGGCAGGGTTGATAATTCCGGTCCAAGCAAATGCGTAGATAGCTACGCCAATGGTAATCAACACGAGGTCCTTGACCCAAGTAAAAACTTTACCAAATTTAGAGTTAGAGTTATTCATTGCTGTAACTTTATAATTCGTCACGAAGGTACAACCTTTTTCGCGATTTTTATCTATTTTTGTCAAGAATTGTTTGCGGAAAGATTTTTTGGGAATTTATTTTCTCTCACCAGGACAGAAAATAGCCACCCCAAGGAGTGTTTTTCCACCAAAAAGTTAAGAAAAACAATGGAACGCCTATTTGCCGATGTGATTCTCCCGCTGGCCATCGCCCCTCTCACCTTCGAGGTGGAGGAGTCTATGAGCGACAACATAGTTGTCGGCTCGGGTGTGGCTGTGCCCCTGGGCGAGAACAAAATCTACCCCGGCATCGTCAAACGACTCCACCACAACACCCCTCCCTACAAGCGACTGCGCACCGTCGCCGCCATCGTGCGCACCGAGCCTCTGGCCGGCATCGGGCAGATTGCCCTCTGGGAGTGGATGGCCGAATACTATATGTGCACCGAGGGTGAGATTATGCGTGCGGCGCTCCCCTCTCTTCTGAAACCCTCGGCTGAGAATGACGACCTATTTAGTAAGCTCGTCTTCTCGCTCGGCCGTGAGCAGATGTTGCGCCTTCCGAAGGGGCTCCGCTCGGAGGCAGCCCTCAATGAGGCCCTCGAGTCACTACTTCCCCGTCGCAAGGCGCAGTACAAGGCTATGATGGAGTTTCTCGGGCTCTGTGGCGAGGGCCACTACTTCGATGGCGAAGTGCCACGCCGAGCGCTCGAAGCCTCCACCCCCATTATCGCCAAACTGCTGGAGGGTGGGCTCCTGGAGAGCTACGACCGTGAGCGCACGCCCCACTATGAGTCTACCTCCTTCCGCCACCAGACAACCCTCTCCGAGGTGCAGGCCTCAGCCCTCGGCAAACTTCAGGAGAGCCTTTCACGCCACCGCACAACCCTGCTGCACGGCATAACCGGCAGTGGCAAGACGGAACTCTACATCCGCCTTGTGGAGGCCACGCTGTCAAGGGGCGAGTCGGTGCTCTACTTGATTCCCGAGCTTGCCCTCACCGAGCAACTCATCTTGCGCCTGAGGGCCGCCTTTGGCGACGGGCTTGTGGTCTACCACTCGGGGATGACTGCCCGTGCCCGCACGGAGATGTACATCAAGCTCAGTCGTTCGGAGGGCGGAGAGATTGTGGTCGGCACCCGCTCAGCCATACTCCTACCCCTCAACAACCTCGGACTCATCATCGTCGACGAGGAGCACGACCGCAGTTTCAAGCAGGAGGACCCCGCACCCCGCTTTTCGGCACGCGATGTGGCCGTATGGATGGCCCACAACCTGGGCACCCGCACCCTTCTCGGTAGTGCCACACCCTCGCTCGAGAGTTTCTATAATGCCTACACGGGCCGCTACGGCTATGTGTGGCTCGGGGAGCGATTTGGCTCGGGTGCACTCCCCACCGTGACCGTATCGAACACCATAAAGAGCGCCCAGCGAGGCGAGCGCAAAGGACACATAAACAAAGAGTTACGCGACGCTATAGACACTGCCCTTGCAGAGCACCGGCAGGTGATGCTCTTCCAGAACAGACGAGGATTTGCCCCCTATGTGGAGTGCCCCTCGTGTGGCTGGAGCGCAAGGTGTCCCCACTGCGGTGTCGCACTCACCTACTACAAAAAAGGCAACCGATTGCGCTGCAACCTCTGTGGCCACTCGGAAGATACGCCCCCCAGATGTCCCGCCTGTCAGCAAGGCGTCTTGGAGCCTCAGGGCTTTGGCACCGAGAAGATTGAGGAGAGCACACAGGAGCTCTTCCCCCAGGCAAGAGTGGCCCGACTCGATGGCGATGTGGCAGCCTCGGCTCAGCGACTGAGGAACACCATACGCTCCTTTGAGCGAGGCGAAACGGACATACTCATAGGCACCGGACTCATCACCAAAGGCTTTGATTTTGAGGGCGTTTCGGTCGTAGGCATACTCAATGCCGACAATCTGCTGTGCCGTCCCGACTTCCGTGCAGAGGAGCGTGCCTTCCAGACCATCGTGCAGATTACAGGCCGTGCGGGTCGCACCGACGACAAGGGTCACACCATCATCCAGACCTCGCAGCCCGAGAACCACACCATCATTCAGGCCGCCAAGGGCGACTATCGAGCAATGGCACTCTGCCAACTGCGCGACCGTGAGGCCTTCGGCTACCCGCCTTTCACACGCCTTGTGGCCATCACCCTCAAGCACACCTCGGCCGAGGGTGTCTATCGTGGTGCACGCCATCTGGCCGCCAGACTCAAGGAGCTCATTGGCCGTGGGGTGAGCGACGCCCACGCACCTGCCGTGAGCCACATTGCCGACACCTACATTATGGAGATAATAGTGCGCATCCACCGCAACGAGTCGCCCGCCGACACCAAGGGGCTCATTCGTGAGGCCCTCAGGGAGTTCTCGCGCAACAAGCTCTACGGCCGCATAGCCGTCACCGTCAATGTAGATCCCCAAGGCTAACTACTGCCCATAACCTCCACCCCGACAATATGTTACGCTCACTGATTGCTCTCTTTCTGCCACGCAGGTGTCCCGCCTGTGGGTGCTATCTCATTGAGGGAGAACAGACCTTCTGCACCCATTGTCGTATGGAGGCACCACTAACCACCCACCCCACCGAGGCACACAACCCACTCCTGGACCATCTGCGCACCATTGTGCCCACCGAGCGCGCTGCCGCACTCCTCTCCTTCCCCAAGGGGAGTGGCTGGCGTGAGGCTGTTCACGAATTCAAGTACAAGGGTAGTTGGAGGATTGCCGAGGAGTGTGGTCGTTGGTTGGGCGAGGCTCTGGCCGAGGGCGAACTCTTCTACGATGTGGACCTTATCATCCCCGTGCCACTCCACCGCCGCAAGCAGCTCAAGCGAGGCTACAATCAGGCCGAGTATATGGCCCGAGGGGTGGCGGCGGCTCTCCAGAGGCCCTACTCCACCAAGCACCTCCACAGGGTGAAGAACAATCCGAGCCAGGCCCTGAAGCGTTCCGAGGAGCGCTGGAGCAATGTGGAGGGTATCTTTAGTGTCAAGAGGGCCGAAGAGCTCAGGGGCAAGCACATACTGCTGGTCGACGATGTCATCACCTCGGGTGCGACCATAGGCTCCTCAGCCCAGGCACTCATAAACTCCGTGGAGGGAGTGCGCATAAGCATTTGTGCCTTTGCCTCAGCGCATTACTTTTAGCACAGGGATTTAGACACACAATAAAACAACTCACGGGTTACAAAAATGTAACCCGTGAGTTGTTTTTTATGGTCGTTAGCCTATTGTTGCTACTTATTTGCCTCGAGAGCCAAATCCAACTCGTTTGCGAAGTCGGAGAGGACATTCATATAGTTGATGAATGCCGAGTAGGCCGAGTCGTAGGGGTTGAAGTAGCTATGAACATCTCCATCAGAGAACCACTTGGTAGCCATATAGTAGAAGTGGTCCGAAGCCTTCATAAAGTTCCACACATAGTTGAAGTCGTCGTGGTTCAGCTCGCGCACCTTCTCCTGAAGGCCATAGAGCTTACCGAAAGCCTCATTCTGGAGGTCGTTGCCGAGCCAAGCGGTCACATCCCTCTCCTCATCGGCCCACGACATAGCGTGAGTGCAGTAGAGAACGCCTGTGGGCTGGTTCTCGGCAGCGGTCTCGGTCACGGTGCCGAACTTCAGTGCGCCGGTCTGGAGCATAGCCTTGGGCAGAGCGGCCATAAAGTCGAAGATGCCACACGAGGACTTCTGGTGCTCACCGAAGGTCTCGTAGTCCATAAAGAGGTTGATAACCTCACCGGTGGTGTTGTCGTCGGCAATCCAGCCGGCATACTTATCTGCCGTCAGAGGCCACTCGCCCCAACCCTGGTTGGAGAAGCGGAAGGCGATATCGTCGGAGAGTTTGTAGTTGCGCAGAAGCACCCTCAGTTTCTGATCCAACGAGTTGGCATAGACGAAGTTGGGGCTCTTCCAACCGAGCACGTGGCGGGCACCCTCGGCCAACATAGCCTTGAAGCCCATAGCTGCAACCTGCTCACCAATCTGGTCGGAGTAGATGAGCTCCGTATTGCGGAACGAGGTGGGCGTGTAGCCAAACTCCTCCTTCATAAGTTCCACGTGGGCCTCAACCTCGCTCCTAAACTCCTCGGGCGAGATGAGCGACGAGAGGGAGTGGGAGTAACTCTCGGCCAGGAACTCCACGCAACCGGTCTTGGCCAGCTCACGGAAGCTGTCGAGCACCTCGGGGGTGTAGCTGCGGAACTGCTCAATAGCCAGACCCGAGATGGAGAAGGTCACCTTGAACTGACCCTCGTTCTCCTTGATAAGGCGGAGCAGGAGGTTGTTCATAGGCAGATAGCACTCGGCAGCCACACGCTGCATAATGGAACGGTTGGCCGACACATCGAGATAGTTGTGGTCCTTACCCATATTGAAGAACCTGTAGGTCTTAAGCCTCAGAGGCTGGTGAACCTGAAAGTATAGACATACTGTTTTCATATCATTTATCTTTTTTTCTTATTTTTTCGCATTAATCACCTGCTCGTAGCCAGCCTTAATCTTGGCGGCTGCAGTGTTCCACTTGAGGCCGTTAACCTCCTCCAAGCCCTTCTGTGCAAACAGCTTACCGAGGGCGGGATAGGTTACCAGACCATAGATTGCGTCGGCCATTGCGTCGACATCCCAATAGTCCACCTTCACGGCATAGTCGAGCACCTCGGCCACACCGGACTGCTTACTGATAATGGTGGGGACATTGGACCTCATAGCCTCCAGAGGCGAGATGCCAAAGGGCTCACTCACCGAAGGCATAACATAGACATCGCTCAGGGCGAACATCTTCTGCACATCGGCACCCTTGAGGAAGCCTGTGAAGTGGAACCTGTCGGCAATTCCGAGCCTTGCCACACGACGAATCACGTGGTTCATCATATCGCCGCTACCGGCCATCACAAACCTCACATTGGGGGTGCGTTTGAGTACCTTGGCAGCAGCCTCCACGAAGTAGTCGGGGCCTTTCTGATATGTAATACGGCCGAGGAAGGTTACGATCTTGTCCTTCACACCGCGCTCCTCCTCCAGATTGTTGTCGGCAAAGCGCACAGCGTTGTGGACCGTGATGACCTTCTCGGCAGGAATGCCATACTTATTTATAATAATATTACGCGTGAGGTTGCTCACAGCCATCACCAAGTCGGCAGCCTCCATACCACCACGCTCGATGGCATAGGTCTGCGTGTTGATGTTCTCGCCACTGCGGTCATACTCCGTGGCGTGCATATGTACAACCAGCGGTTTGCCCGAAACCTCCTTTGCAGCGATACCTGCATAGTAGGTGAGCCAGTCGTGGGCGTGAATCACATCGAACTGACCCTCCAGCTCGATGGCCACCTGGCGAGCAACGAGTGCATAGCGGGCAACCTCCTCCATAAGGTTGGCGCCGTACTTGCCCGAAAATTTATACCTCTCGCGCCATACATCGCCCTCGTGGTGAATGGTACCCACCTTCTCGTTACGGCTACGCTCCCTCTCGAACTGCTCGGGCGAGATATAGGGCACCATATTGGAGTTTATCTCCATAAACTTCACATTGCGCCATATCTCACTATCCGCCTCGCCGCTACGATAGACTGCATCCACATCACTGGCATTGACAACCCTGATGAATCGCTGGTCCTCATCACCGTATGCTTTGGGGACCACAAAAATAACCTCCACGCCGTTGCGGGCAAGACCACGAGTCAGACCATAGCAGGCCGTACCCAGACCTCCGGCAATATGGGGTGGAAATTCCCAACCGAACATTAATACTCTCATAGCGACTATTTTTTCTGTTTTTCAATCATTTCGTTTATACGCAACAACGCAGCCACACTCCAAGCCTGCGAAATGGCTCCGCGTGCATCGTGTGGTGGATCGCCCTCATAGATCTCCGAGATGGAGCCGATGCCCTTGATGCTCATCTCCTCCTGGAAGTTCTCGAGAATCTCCTCGGCCTTATAGAGGAAGCCTGTGCCCTGAACATCGAACTTGGCCTTCACATAGTGCTCCAGGGGCCATACCCACACAGTGCCCTGGTGGTAGGCCTCGTCCCTCTCGCGCTGGTTGCCACCGTAGCGACCCTTATAGAGGGGGTTGCGGGGCGAGAGTGTGCGCAGACCGCGAGGAGTCAGAAGGTGGCGTTTAACCACATCCGACACAGCCTCCTGCTGCACCAGCGAGAGCATCTTGTAGTTCACCGAGCAGGCGATAATCTGATTGGGACGAATGAAGGTGTTGGCACCGTTGGCATCCACATAGTCTGCCAGGTAGCCATCCTCGAGCCAGAAGAGTTTGAGGAACGACTCCTTGGTCATTGCGGGTACGCCTTTCCACTCCGACACGAACTCCTTGTCGCCCGCACCCTCGGCACACTCCAGAGCGTAGCAGAGAGCGTTGTACCAGAGTGCATTGACCTCCACCTGGTAGCCATCCCTGCCCGTCACGGGTTTGCCGTCCACACAAGCATCCATCCAGGTGATGGCATACTCGGGGTGGGAAGCCCACACAAGGCCGTTGGTGTGGAGTGCAACGACTCCACCCACACCCCTACGATAGGCATTCAGCACATCCTTGACATAGCGTCCGTAGCGCTCCCACACCTTCTCGCGGCCGATGTGCTCCTCGAGCTGCTGGAGAGTCCAGACGAACCACAGAGGAGCATCCACCGAGTTGTAGGCGGTGCCCACATTGGGGAACAGACCATCCTTCATCTCACCGGTGATGGTGTCGAGCACATCCAAGCACGCCTGAACATCGCCCTGAGCCAGGGTGATACCGGGCAGCGACACGAAGGTGTCCCTACCCCAGCGACCAAACCAAGGATAGCCGGCAACAACCTCACTCCTGCCGCCCGAGCGCACCACAAACTGGTGGGCCGAGTGTTTCAGCAGCGAGATATAGTCGATCTTGGAGTTGCGCTCCGAGAGCTCCTTCTCGAAGGCTGCCTCCAACATCTCGGGGTCGATCTCCTCCAGCGATGCGGAGAAGATGAGGGGTTTATTTTTTTCGAGCTTCACCTCGAAGTAGCCGGTGGTCAGAAGGTCCTCGTGGTGGTCATAGCCACGGTTGGCCTCCTCGGCATACTCGAAGTCGTAGTACCAATCGGGGGCGGCAGCAAACTCGGCCATAGGATCCGAGCACTGCATATAGAGGTAGGGGAAGTCCTCATACAGGCGGCACTTCACACCACCCTTCACATCCCACGAGTGGCCATTGGCATACATATTGGCCTTGCTCAAGGCGTGCTTCTCCCTGAATGCCAGGAAGGGACGCAAGCGCAGAGTTGTCTCGCTCTTGGCCTCAAGCAGGGTGTAACGAATAAAGAGACGAGAGTGTGAGGTGTGCTGACGCCAAAGAATCTCCTTCTTCAGCAACACACCACCCACACGATAGAGTATCGTGGGAGTAGGGTTATACTCGAAGTCCACAATGTACTTGTGGCCTCGAGGCTCATAGATTCCGGGGAACCTATGCAGAGCGAGGTTGAAGGGCTGACCGTGCTGAATGACGGTCTCGTCGAGCGACGAAAGAAGCACATAGCTCTTGTCATCGCCCTCACGAATGGGGCAAACCATCAGGCCGTGATACTTTCGGGTGTTGCAACAAACGATGGTGGTGCTCATATAGCCACCCGTTCTGTTGGTCGAAAGCATCTCGCGCTGAAGCGAATACTCGAGGTTGCCCAGACTGTTTTTGTCGAATGTTAGTACTGCCATATCTCTCTCCTTATTCTGATATATTTTGTGTTAATAGGTTTTATATGGTTTTAATTTAGGTTTTAGTCTTTCGATAAGTAGAGGTCGCGCGCTGTATTAAAAAGTTCGTCTGGCGGGCACAGGCCACGCCAGACGAATCCATTTTATGCCCACTTCACAAGAGCAAAGTCCATCCTGTGGGGAAGCCTATCGTTCTTGGGATAAACCCTCAGTGCAGCGTCGTAGGAACCGGTGTGCTCCATCTGTGCATCCACAGCGTAGACAACCTTCGAGCCCTCGATGCTCACAACCTCGAGCTGAATCTTCTCGGCAATCTTCACATCGTGGCCGCTCTCAATCTGGCTTGCCAGCAGCAGCTCAACACCGATATCCTCGGGCCTGAGGCCATCGATATCCAGAGTAGCCTCGAAGCGATACTTGTTGCCAACGAGCATCGTCTGCTTGCTCATATCTGCCTGGCGGGTCTCGAGAACCTTCACCCTATCCCAAGCGGCGCTCACCTTGCGTTTCCAAGCCGCAATCTCACGAGCCATCAGGTAGTCGCCCTTGATCATCTCGCGGTGGCGGAGGTAGAGAGGATTATAGAAGCGATCCTCATAGTCGGTGAGCATACGGTTGGTGGTGAACTCCGAGGCGATATCCGAGATACATTTCTTCATACTCTTGATCCAGCCGGTAGGCATACCGTTCTTGTCGCGGTCGTAGTAGAGGGGTACGATCTCCTCCTCGATGGTGCGATAGATCATCTCGGCATCCAGCTCGTTCTGGTGATTCTGGTCGGTGTAGGTGCGCTCCATAGGCAGCATCCAACCTGCACCCTCCTTGTAGCCCTCAACCCACCAGCCGTCCAAGACGCTGAACTGCATAACGCCATTCATCACTGCCTTCTCACCGCTGGTACCCGAAGCCTCCAGAGGACGGGTGGGGGTGTTGAGCCAGATATCCACGCCCTGTACCATCTTCCTGGAGATGTCCATATCGTAGTTGGGCAGGAAGAGGATCTTACCTGCAAACTCGGGCATCTGCGAAACGGCAACAATGCGTTTGATCAGATCCTGACCGGGGATATCCTGGGGGTGAGCCTTACCGGCAAATACGAACTGTACGGGCCTCTCGGGGTTGTTCACCAGAGCCGACAGACGCTCCAGGTTGGTGAACAGCAGGTGGGCACGCTTGTAGGTAGCAAACCTACGAGCAAAACCGATAGTCAGCACATCGGGCTTGAAGTTCTCCTTCACGGCCACCATCTGACGAGGCGAGAGAACGGGACTCTTGGTCTTGTCGTTCATAATCTTGCCCACGGTCTTATAGAGGCGGTTTTTCAGCATAAGGCGTGCCTCCCACAACTCCTTGTCGGGGATGTTGGCAGCCTTCTGCCAAGCGGGAATGTTATACTGCTCCTCGGAGAAGCCCTCGGCAAAGTATTTCGAGTAGAGGCGGCGCAGAGCCGAAGCGGTCCAGGTGGGGAAGTGAACACCATTGGTCACATAGCCAATGTGGAGCTCATCCTTGAAGTAGCCGGGCCACATATCACCCAGCACATCCTTGCTCACCTCACCGTGCAGCCAGCTCACACCATTGACCTCCTGCGAGAGGTTGCAAGCCAGGAAGCTCATCGAGAACTTCTCGGTGGGGTCGTTGGGACGGGTCTTACCGAGGTTGATGAACTGCTCCCAGGTGATACCCAGACGCTCGGGGTAGTGCGACATATACTGACGAATCATCTGCTCGGGGAAGGCGTCGTGACCTGCGGGCACGGGGGTGTGGGTGGTGTAGAGCGACGAAGAACGAACAACCTCCAGAGCCTCGCTGAAGGAGAGGTTCTTGCCCTTAACATAGTTGTGGATACGCTCCAGACCGATGAAGGCAGCGTGACCCTCGTTGCAGTGGTAGATGTCCGACTTGATGCCCATAGCGTTCAGAGCGCGAATACCGCCCACGCCGAGCAGCAGCTCCTGTTTCAGACGGTTCTCCCAGTCGCCACCGTAGAGGTGGTGGGTGATGCTCCTATCCTCCTCGAGGTTCAACTCGTGGTCGGTATCCAGGAGGTAGAGGTCGGTGCGACCAACCTCACATTTCCAGATGCGGGCGGTCACGGTACGACCGGGCAGGGCCACCTGCACGGAGCACCAGTTGCCCATCTCATCACGAGCGGGCGAGATGGGGAGTTTATGGAAGTTCTGTGCCTCGTAGGCTGCCTCCTGGGCGCCCTGGGCAGAGAGTTTCTGTGTAAAGTAGCCGTAGCGATACAGGAGGCCGACAGCCACCATAGGTACATTCTTATCCGAAGCCTCCTTGATGTAGTCACCGGCCAGGATACCCAGACCACCCGAGTAGATCTTCAGCGACGAGTGCAGACCGTACTCCATCGAGAAGTAGGCAATCTTGGGACCCTTAGCGTCGGCCTTCTTCATCATATAGGCACGATACTGAGCATATACCTCGTCGAGTTTGGCGAGGAATTTCTCATCCTGCTCGAGCTCCTTAACCCTCGAGTAGGGGAGTTTATCCAGCAGAGCGATGGGGTTCTTCGAGGTTGCAGCCCAGAGCTCCTCGTCTACATACTCAAAGAGCTCGTGTGCGCCCAGAGTCCAGCTCCACCAGAGGTTCTTGGAGAGAATCTCCATTGCGCGCAACCTCTCGGGCAGACTCTTCTCCACCATAAGGCGGGTCCACGAAGGCTGGCTGCTGAAGAGCTGCTGGCTCACGAAGTTCACCTGCTCGTTGGTGTTGCCACCATCATATACAGCCTTATTGGTGCGGGTCACTACCCTATCCAGAGCCACGCCGTAGGCCTCCTCGTAGTATTTGGCGAAGTTCTTCCACAGAGCCTTCTGTGCAATCTCCGAAGCCGAGGTGCGTGCCTCCTCATACTCCTTGGTACCCATAGTAGCGTAGCGCTCGATGCTCTCCACGATGGCGTCAACAACCGAAGCGTCGTTGGAGTCGTTACGGGTGATAACCCTCACGCCCTTGTGGCCATTGTCCAGATCATCTACCCATTTACCGAAGCCTGCCAGCGAGGTGGTAACGGTGGGAATCGAGAAAGCGACACTCTCAAGGGGAGTGTAGCCCCAGGGCTCATAGTAGGATGCGAAGATGGTCAGATCCATACCTACCAAGCACTCATAGTAGTTCATCGAGAACAGACCATCGGCACCCTGCAGATAGGTGGGCACGAAGAGCACCTTCACCCTCGAGTCAACCTTATCGAGCACGCTGCCCGAGATGGCCCTCACGATGGGGTCGTTGTCGATGTTGGAGAGGTAGTGGGTAAGGAAGCGGGGCTGCGAAGGATCGATGGGGTTCTTCTTGTCGGCCAGGTGAGCCACCAGGTCGCGGCGAGGACCCTCATTACCTGCAGGTACGGTCACGAGTGCCAGAATCTCACGACCCTCGGGAGCCTTGTCGGCTACCTTTTTGAGGGCCTCAATCAGCACATCCACACCCTTGTTGTGGAACTCATAGCGACCCGAGGTGCCCACAATCAGGGGCTCCTTCTCATACTTGGTGCCATAGCAAGCCTCAGCCACCTCGACAAGAGCCTTGCGTGCTGCGGTGCGGCGCTTCTGGGCCTCCTCGCCCTTCCATACGAAGTCCTCCTCGAAACCGTTGGGGGTGACAACATCCACCTCGGTGCCGAGCAGATACTTACACTCCTTGGCAGTAATCCTGCTCACCGAGCAGAAGGCGTCGTGGTTGCGAGCAGCCACCTTCTCCAGCGAGTGTTTAGCCATAACATTGAACTGACGAGCGAAGTCGTCGGCATTGAAGGTGCCCAGACCGCTATACAGGGGCAGACCGTTACCTGCGATGCAGCGACCCATAACGGTTGCGTGCGAGGTGAAGACGGTAGCCACATAGGGCGAAGCGGAGCGGAGGTAGAGGCCACCGCTGGCGGTCATCCACTCGTGGAAGTGTGCCACGGTGCGCTCGGCCGACGAGCAGAAGCTGCTCACATAGCTCTCGATAACCTTACCTGCGGCAAAGCCAAACAGAACGGGCTCGATGTAGTCCCACTGACCACTAAGGCTGTCCACCTGGTAGTTCTCCCAGAGGAACTTGAGGATGTCGTCCTTCTTGCTGATGAGCGACGAGAAGTCCACGAGCACCACTACGGGCTCGCCCTCAATTGCCCAACGGCCCACCTTCACACGGTAGCCCTGCGAGTAGAGCAGCTGCTTCCACTCACGCAGCATATTGTGGTCCTCCTTGAACTCGGGGTTTGCACCCTCACGGTTGATGTCGGGACCGATCAGAATATACTTGTCGCCCAACTGGCGCGCCATAGTCTGTGCCTTGGTCGATACAACGGTGTGAATACCGCCCACTTTGTTGCAGACCTCCCAGCTAACCTCAAACAAATAATCTGGTTTCTGTACTGTTTCGTTTTTCATAACTTTTCTTTCATTTGCCGCACGCCTCTGCCCTCTGTTTTCTCGTGACAACCTAACCTGTTTTCTTTTGAACCTATTGTCATACCCTTTATCGGGGCTTCAGGCCGTGTCGGCTCTCTTCTCTTTTTTTGGTTTATTACTATGTTTTGTCTAATTTTTTGCTTTTTGAAGCATTACTCTGCCCTTTGAAAAATATGCAGGCAAAATAATGTGACAAATATAC
>JAGBYS010000284.1 GCA_017628675.1 Tidjanibacter sp. | reverse complement strand
CGACCAGGTGGTCCACACCATTGGGGGCGTTGTAGGCAGCCCCATCGACTCACTGTACCGCAACAGGTCGGTGGCCCACTACTCCTACTACACCCTCACGGCGGCCGTCGAGCATAAGCTCTCGGACGCAACAACCCTCTCCTATGGTGCCAAGTACACCCTCACAGACTCCTACAGCAACACCGACTACGCCTACCTCAAGGGCCAGGAGTGGGCACCCCTGGAGAGCTACAACTCCCTGACCAACTACAACGAGCACATCGGTGCCCTCTACGGCATCTACTCAACCCGTTTTGCCAATGGTGCGTCGCTCTCGGCAGGACTCCGTGCGGAGTACACCAACATCCCCGAGCTCAAGCAGCAGTATGTAAGCCTCTTCCCCCATCTGAACATCTCCTACCCCCTAAACCAGATGCAGACCGTCATCCTCTCTGGCTCCTACAAGCGTGCCATCACACGCCCTCAGTTCTGGACGATGAACCCTGTGCGTCAGCAGCTCTCGGAGTTCTCCTATCAGGTGGGTAATCCCGATCTGAGGCCCGTCTATTCCAACAACTTCACCCTCTCGGCCACCCTCTTCTATCGCTACACCATAACCCTCGGCGGCTATCTTCAGGATGGTGTCATCTCGCAGCTCTCGATGGTAGACGATGCCGACCCCACGGGCCGCACGCTCAAGTATATCCACACCAACATCAACAACCTCTACCAATACTACATCCAACTCTCTGTGCCCGCACAAATCACCCCTTGGTGGACAATGAACGCCAACCTGCTGGCCGTAATGCTCGACCAGCGCATAGCCGCAAGCGACACCAACGACCGCACCTACACCACTCAGGGCTATATGGTAAACACCTTCGCGCTGCCCAAGGGCTGGAGCGTCGACCTCTCGGGGCAGTTTACGACCGACGCCAAGATTGGTAACCTCACCCAAGAGGGCTCGGGCAACATATCGCTGGCCGTGAGGAAGCAGGTGGGCGACAAGCTCTCCTTTGGCGTGGGCTTCAACAACATCCTCGATACCTCCCACCAGAGAGTCAGCTCCTCGGGCGAGGGATTCAACCGCACTCTCCACTCCCCCAACCTCTGGACCCGCAGTGTGAACCTCTATGTGCGCTACAACTTCCAGGCAGGCAAGATGTTCCGTGCCAAGAGCGTGGAGAGCGGCGCCTCCGAAGAGAAGGGCCGAATGGGGAATTGAAAATTGACAACTGACAACTGATAACTGACAACTGTATGAAAAATCGCTACAATTTTCTGGACAATGTGCGCTGGGTGACAGTTCTCCTGGTGCTCTTCTACCACGTATTCTACAACTTCAACGCCTTAGGTGTCTTTGGCGCCATAGGTGGTTTTGCCGACCACCAGTGGCAGGACATCTTCTGCGCAATGCTCAACCCCTGGTTTATGGCCCTGCTGTTTGTGGTGGCAGGCGCCTCGAGCCGCTACGCCCTCGACACACGCACCACCAAGGAGTTCCGCCAGGAGCGCACACGCAAACTCCTGGTACCCACAACCCTTGGTCTGGTCACCTATGGTGGTCTGCTCGGCCTGCTTAATATGCACATCGCCGATGCAGCTATCCCCTCGGAGGTGCCACTATTGGTCAAGTGGCTCATCGCCGCAGTAAGTGGCACGGGGCCTATGTGGTTTCTGCAGGACCTCTTTGGCTTCTCGCTGCTGCTCCTGCTGGTGCGCAAGATGGCCGATGTCGAGAAGGTCGAAGGATGGCTACAAAGACTTCCAAAATGGGGCCTCGGAGTGCTGATGATGGGCTTCCTCGGGGTGCTGTGGATGGCCTCCCAGAGCCAGATAGACAACCCCTCGGCGGCTCAAGGACTTCTGAATCTCTACCGCCCCGCCTTCTACTTTGTGGCCTTCCTTGCAGGTTACTATATCTTCTCCTCGGAGCGCGTTCACGACTATCTTGCCGAGCGTGCGGGTGTGCTCATTGTGGCCGCCTTGGTGTGTGGCGTGGGCTTTTGCAGCGAGTTCTACGGCAAGGACTACACCTCGCCTGAGGTGGTGCAGGGACTCTGGTGCAACCTCTTCTGCTGGTCGGGGGTCTTGGCTATGCTGGGCGCCTTCAGACGCTGGGCAAACGGCACCTCACCCCTTGCGGTCTATATGACACGCAGCAGTTTTGGCGTCTATGTGGTCCATATGGCAGTCTGCACGGGCTCGTGTCTGCTGCTCCGCACGAGCGGCCTCCCCGTCTGGGCAATATATCTCTTGGCCCTGGCGATGACCTACGCAGGCTCTTTTGCCCTCTGGGAGATACTTCGCCGAGTACCCGTGCTCAACTATTGCATCTTTGGTATCAAGTCCAAGAGGGGCCAATAACTCACAAAAAACGCGCTAAATGAAAAAAAGTTAGCAAAGAATTTGCAGAAAAATATTTTTGCCTTATCTTTGCACCGCTTTTGGAATGAAAGCGCGATGATTCGCTAGCTCAGCTGGTAGAGCACAGCACTTTTAATGCTGGGGTCCTGGGTTCGAGCCCCAGGCGGATCACCGAAAGGGCGGAAGGATTTATCCTTCCGCTTTTTTTTGTGTCTGTTTGTAGGTGGGGCGGAGGGAGTGCACAAAAAAGAGAGGAAGCTTCTCAGCGTCCTCTCCCCAATCAAACTTCTCTAACACCTAATTCACTGCTTCGGCAAAATACTCTGTGAGTACTGTGTCCAAGAAGAGCAATTCGTGCTCTTCGCAAATAACATGGCGCATCAGCAACTCGTAATCTTCGCCATCGGAGCAGTTTTCCTTTTTTGAATAGTCAATCTCTCCCATAGGCAATTGTGGTTAAATTTGTGGTTCTTGAAATCTCTTTCGCAAATATAACGCACCGCCCGTGGGCTTTATTGTGAGAAACTGTTGAAAATTATTCGAGCACGATATTTTTTTCCTTTATCATCTTCCTGAGGTTGATGAGCGCATAGCGCATACGCCCGAGGGCGGTGTTGATGCTCACATCGGTCTGCTCGGCAATATCCTTGAACGACAGCCCGCCATAGTAGCGCAACTTCACGACCTCCCTCTGCTCCTCGGGCAACTCCTCGACGAGCCTACGGAGGTCGGCAGCAATCTGCTCGCCCACCAATCGCTCCTCGATGGAGCCCTCGGTGAGTCGCTGCGAGCCGATGATGTCGTAGCCTGCCTCGCTCTCGTTGACGCAGGAATTGCGCTTCTCGGCGCGGAAGTGGTCGATGACCTGATTGTGGGCTATGCGCATAACCCACGACAGGAACCTGCCGCTATCCTTGTAGCCTCCGCTGTCAATGACGCGCACGACCTTGATAAATGTCTCCTGAAAAATGTCGTCAGCCAAGTCGGCATCTTTGACCATCATGTAGATGTAGTCATAGACGCGAGTGCGATGACGCTCGATGAGTTGGGAAATAGCCTCTTTGCCTCCTGCAAGGT
>JAGBYS010000026.1 GCA_017628675.1 Tidjanibacter sp. | reverse complement strand
GTCGCTCGCTCCGTATTATGACCTACGATGTTCACAATGGTCTGGGTTACGACAAGATTCATAGTTACGACCGACCCGCAGATATCATCAACCAACACAAGCCCGACGTTGTGGCACTTCAAGAGATGGATAGCGTCACCGCCCGCTACTCCGACTATGTATTGGGTGAGCTGGCCGAGCGCACAGGTATGTACAGCTACTACGGCCCTGCTTTCGATTACGCGGGTGGCAAATATGGTGTAGGTATCCTTTCGACCACTCCCGCGCTATCGATTCAACAACACGCATTGGATTGTCCCAGCGAACCTCGCACAATTCTTATCGCCGAATTCGAGGAGTACTACTTCGGCAGCACCCACCTCTCGATGGTTGCCGAGGAGCGTATGGAGGCCATCAAGAAGATTCGCGAGATTGCCGCGACACTCGACAAGCCCTTCTTCTTTGCGGGCGACCTCAACGCCGAGCCCGACTCGCCTGAGATTCAAGAGTTGAAGGCGTTCACCACTATCCTCACCCCTACCGACACCCCTACGTGGAATGCCGAGACTCCCACCACCTGCATCGACTACATTGTTTGCAGTGGCACCGACGAGGTTAAGGTACGCGAGGCGAGTGTCATTATGGAACTCAAAGCCGCCGACCACCGCCCCCTGCTGGTTGACTTGGAGTTCTAACAACCTATTCTCATATCTCCACAAAAAAACAGACGGCTAAACGGCCGTCTATTTTTTTGTGGAGAATACGAGAGTCGAACTCGTGACCTCTTGCATGCCATGCAAGCGCTCTAGCCAACTGAGCTAATCCCCCATCGTTTTACGGTGCAAATATACACATTTTTCTAAATAAAAAAGCGTTTCGTGCTTTGTTTTCGTTTTTTCTTCATATATTTGTGGGTAAATTTGTGCCTTATGCGCAAAAGGGCCCTCTGAAAGAGGGACTGCGGCAGATGGTAAGGCAGGCAATGGCGAGAATAACAAATTAAAAAACATAGAACAATGGAAGTTAAAAAGAACCCAAAAGTTGACCTTGAGAACAAAAAAGGTATTTATCTGGAGATTGGTATGATTTTGTCTTTGGCTCTCTGTATCGTTGCATTCAGCGTGGGCCAGACCAAGAAGACCATCGAGATCGTGACCGTATCGGGTCCCGAGGTGGAGGTGGAGCTTATGGATATCACCAAGACCGAGGAGCCCAAAACTCAGGCTCCCGTGAAGCAGTCCGTGAAGCTCATCACCAATATGATTAATGTGGTGAAAGACACCGCCATCATTGAGGACGAGTTCTCGTTTGCCGACTTCACCGAGGAGGAGATCATCGTTGAGGAGGTAGAGGTTAAAGAGGAGGTTGTTGAGGAGCAGGTATTTGTGAAGGTTGAGCGTATGCCTTCGTTCGCAGGTGGCGACCTTAACACTTTCCGTCAGTGGTTCGGTAGCGAGTTCAAGTATCCCGCAATCGCAGCAGAGAACGGCATCCAGGGCCGTCTGGTTGTGAAGTTCGTTGTGGAGAAGGACGGTCGCCTGACCAACATTGAGTTCTTGCAGTCGCCCGACCCCGTGTTCAACGACGAGGTTATCCGCGTGCTGAAGAAGTCGCCCAAGTGGACCCCCGGCTACCAGCAGGATAGGCCCTGCCGTGTAAGCTATGTGCTTCCTATCGACATCCGTCTGCAGTAGGCGCAAGGTACAGCTATAGGGACTATACACAAACTATAACTATGAGGGGACTCGCCTTTTGGAGGGTCCCCTCTTTAAGAAACTGCCTCGGGGTATTTGTGACTCCGAGAGGGGGTTTCTGAGTAAGAAATGATTATTTATGGCAGAGCAGAATAATAACAACCTTCCAACCATTGAGCGCGACTACCAGAGGGCTGTGCTTGTGGCTGTGTGTCGCGACCGCCAACCTATGGTACAGGTGGAGGAGTACCTCGACGAGCTCGAGTTCCTCGCCGAGACCGCCCACATCGTCACCGAGCACCGCTTTGTGCAGAAACTCTCCACCCCCGATAGCCGCTACTTCGTGGGCCCTGGTAAGCTGGAGGAGATCAGGGATTGGTGTGAGGAGCAGGAGATCGATGTTGTCATCTTCGACGACGAGCTCTCCCCCTCCCAGACCCGCAATATCGAGAAGGTTGTCGGTCGCCGCATCTCGGACCGCACACGACTCATCCTCGACATCTTCGTGCAGAGGGCCCGCACGGCCTATGCCAAGACGCAGGTCAAGTTGGCGCAGTATGAGTATATGCTGCCCCGCCTGACGGGTATGTGGACCCACCTTGAGCGTCAGCGTGGTGGTACGGGTACTCGTGGTGGCTCGGGCGAGAGGGAGATTGAGACCGACCGAAGGGTTGTGCGCAACAACATCTCCAAACTCAAGGAGGAACTTAAAAAAATAGACCGTCAGATGGCGGTGCAGAGGAGCAATAGGGGCTCGATGGTGAGGGTGGCCCTTGTGGGCTACACCAATGTGGGCAAATCGACGCTTATGAACCTCATCAGCAAGAGCGATGTCTTTGCCGAAAATAAACTCTTTGCAACGCTGGATACGACTGTGAGGAAGGTGGTCTTCGACAACCTCCCCTTCCTGATGTCCGACACCGTGGGCTTCATCCGCAAACTCCCCACTCAGCTTGTGGAGGCCTTCAAGTCGACCCTCGATGAGGTGAGGGAGGCCGACCTGCTGATCCACGTGGTGGACATCTCACACCCCGCCTTTGAGGACCAGCTCAATGTGGTCAAGCAGACCCTGGCCGACATCGGCGCGAGTGACAAGCCCGTGTTCCTGGTTTTCAACAAGATAGACGCCTACACCTGGACCCCCAAGGAGGAGGATGACCTGACACCCGCCACGCGTGAGAACATCTCGCTCGAGGAGCTTCAGCGCAGCTGGATAGCCAAGGCCAACACCCCTTGTATTTTCCTGTCGGCTAAGACCAAAGCCAACATAGAAAAGTTCCGCACGGACCTCTACGGTATGGTGAGGGAGATTCACGCAGGTCGCTATCCGTTCAACAATTTCCTCTATTAGACAAGAGAGTAACAACAAAACATATATATAATATATAAAGGTATGGTACACATTTTGGACAAAGAGAGTTCTATTCTCAACAAGTTTTTGGCAGAGATTCGTGATGTGAACATTCAGGGCGACAGTATGCGCTTTC
>JAGBYS010000283.1 GCA_017628675.1 Tidjanibacter sp. | reverse complement strand
TGCTACAAACCCACAACAAGGGCCGACCGCTTCAGGTCGGCCCTTTTTTTGGCGTTCAGCATTCAGCGTTCAGCCTTGTTCACGGATTACAAAAATGCAACCCGTGAACTTTTGTCTACCGCATGCCGACAACAGACCTCTCCCGGGCTTTGCCCACCCTCCCCTGATTAGGGGAGGGTAAGGGCCCAAAGGGCCGAAATACTTTTTAAATCCCCCTCTAAGTTGGAGGGGGTGCCCTTTGGGCGGGGGCGTGTGTGATTTTCAATTGTCCATTTTCAATTGTCCATTTTCCATTTTCAACTTTCAACTTTAATCGGTATCTTTGCCGCCCTAACCAACAAGTAGAAATAATTATGTGGATTTGGCTTGCGCTTATTTCGTCGGTGCTGCTTGGCTTCTATGATGTGGCCAAGAAGCGCTCTGTGGAGGGCAACGCTGTGCTGCCCGTGCTGACGGTAGCCACCTCAATTTCGGCTCTCTTTTTCCTCCCCGTGATACTCTCTTCGGAGTTCTCGTTGGGGTGGTTTTCGGAGGGCAGTTACTTCTATGCGGTGCCCATTCCGCTGGAACAGCACCTTCTGATTTTCACCAAGGCGGTCATTGTGGCAGCCACCTGGTTGTTTGGTTATCTGGCAGTTAAGCACCTCCCCTTGACCATCGTGTCGCCCATCTATGCTCTGCGTCCCGTGCTGGTGCTCCTGGGCTCTATTCTCATCTTTGGCGAGAGGCTCAACGGGTTCCAATGGGCGGGTGTTGTTGCGGCCTTTTTTGGCTTCTTCCTGATGAACCGCTCAAGTCATAAGGAGGGTATCAAATTCACCAAAAATAGGGGTGTTTTGTACCTTATGTTGGCGGTCCTTCTGGGTGTCGGCAGTGCCTTCTGCGACAAGATACTGATGAGGGGTATTCAGCCCGCCTCGGTGCAGGCCTGGTGCGGTTTCTATGTTGCTATGCTATACGGAGTTCTGACGCTTATTATCTGGAGGCCCAAGCGCAAGACCGAGCGCTTCGAGTGGCGCTGGAGCATTGTGCTCATCTCCCTCTTCCTCTCCATTGCCGATTTCTGCTACTTCAACGCTCTGGCGGGCGAGGGCGCGCTCCTGGCGGTCATCTCGCTGATGCGTCGCGGCTCGGTTATTGTGTCATTCACCCTGGGTGCTATCTTCTTCAAGGAGCGCAACCTCAAGTCGAAGGCATTGGCACTTGTTGTGGTGCTTGTGGGACTGTGTCTGTTGTTGCACGGCAGCCTGGTCTAATGGCTCACTTTTTACGATATGAGGCTCCTTCGGGAGCCTTTTTTTGTTTTATTACTCCAAAGGAGTAAGAAGTATCGAATTTATTTTGTATATTTGTGGATTAAACATTTGTTGATATGTCAGACGATAAAAAGATATTAGACGATATTACCTCACGCGAGTATGAGTATGGTTTTGTGACCGACATTGAGACTCACACTCTGCCCAAGGGACTCAATGAGGATATTGTGCGCCAGATCTCGGCTCTCAAGGGGGAGCCCGAGTGGATGCTCGAGTACCGCCTTGAGGCCTATCGCAAGTGGCTCACTATGCCACTGCCCGAGTGGGCTCACCTCCGTATTCCCCCAATCGACTTCCAGGATGTGATCTACTTTGCCGCCCCCAAGAAGGAGGCAGACAAGAAGTCTATGGACGAGGTGGACCCCAAACTGCGTGAAACCTTCGATAAGCTCGGTATTCCTCTCGAGGAGCAGATGGCTCTGGCGGGTGTTGCCGTGGATGCCGTTATGGACTCGGTATCCGTGAAGACCACCTTCCGCGAGACTCTGGCCGAGAAGGGCATTATTTTCTGCTCTATGAGCGAGGCCATTAGGGAGTATCCCGAGTTGGTGAGGAAGTACCTCGGCTCGGTTGTGCCCTATGGCGACAACTTCTACTCGGCCCTGAATGCTGCCGTCTTCTCCGACGGCTCCTTCTGCTACATCCCCAAGGGGGTGCGTTGCCCTATGGAACTCTCGACCTACTTCCGCATCAACGCTGCGGGAACGGGTCAGTTTGAGCGCACGCTGATTGTGGCCGACGAGGGCGCCTATGTGAGCTACCTGGAGGGTTGCACCGCACCTATGCGTGACGAGAATCAGCTCCACGCAGCTGTTGTGGAGATTATTGTGGAGAAGGACGCCGAGGTGAAGTACTCCACCGTGCAGAACTGGTATCCCGGTGACGCCGAGGGTAAGGGCGGTATTTACAACTTTGTGACCAAGCGAGGCATCTGCCGTGGCGATAATGCAAGGCTCTCGTGGACCCAGGTCGAAACAGGCTCGGCCATCACCTGGAAGTATCCCTCGTGCATCCTCAAGGGCGACAACTCCGTGGGCGAGTTCTACTCGGTGGCCCTGACGAATAACTACCAGCAGGCCGACACGGGCACGAAGATGATACACATTGGCCGCAATACCCGCTCACGCATCGTGTCGAAGGGTATCTCGGCAGGCCGCAGTGAGAATAGCTACCGAGGCCTGGTGAAGGTGGTGCCCGCAGCCGAGGGCGCGAGGAACTACTCGCAGTGCGACTCGCTCTTGATTGGTGACAAGTGTGGTGCCCACACCTTCCCCTACATCGACTGCCAGAACACCTCGGCCGTTGTGGAGCACGAGGCTACGACCTCCAAGATCTCCGACGACCAGCTCTTCTACTGCAACCAGCGAGGTATCGGCACCGAGGAGGCCGTGGGACTCATCGTCAATGGCTATGCCAAGGAGGTTTTGGCCAAGTTGCCTATGGAGTTTGCGGTGGAGGCGCAGAAACTGTTGTCAATTTCATTGGAGGGCTCGGTAGGATAGTGGAAGCGATACGCAGTAT
>JAGBYS010000282.1 GCA_017628675.1 Tidjanibacter sp. | reverse complement strand
GCACAACATCACCAACATTGTGCTCGACCCCGTGATGGTCTCCACCTCGGGCCACAGGCTCATTGAGGAGAGCGCCATCCAGACCCTCCAGAGCCGACTCCTGCCCCTGGCAAGGGTCATCACCCCCAATATCCCCGAGGCTGAGATTCTCGCCGGTCGCAAGACCCTCTCCGCCGCCGACCTCCCCGAGGTTGCTCGCGAACTCTCCTTGGGTGGCAAGGTGTCGGTACTGCTGAAGGCGGGCCACCTGACCGACAACACCCTCGTAGATATTCTCTACAATGCCGAGGAGGACACTATCGTGGAGCTCCCCTCGACCCGCATTGAGACGCCCAACACACACGGCACGGGTTGTACCCTCTCGTCGGCACTTGCCGCCGCCCTTGCCAAAGGGCTCTCCCTCACCGAGGCAGCCAAGGCAGCCAAGGGTTATCTGACGGAGGCTCTGCGCTCGGGTGCCGACTATACCATCGGCCACGGCCACGGCCCCGTAAATCACTTTTGGAAAATTGAAAATTAATTTTCGGAAGTAGGACTATTGACACAAAAAGCCCCCTCGCATACCGCGAGGGGGCTTTTTGTGTGTATGTAGAAACTATAGTCGGCGTGCGCCGTCGGAGATGACCACGGGTATCACCTTGGGTGCGTGGCCATAGCGAGCTGCGAAGCGCTCGGTGGCCGTCGTGATGAACCTGTCGTAGAGCTCCTCCTTCACGAGCGAGATGGTGCAGCCGCCAAAGCCGCCACCCATAATCCTCGAGCCACTCACGCCACACTCCTCGGCAATCTCCACCAGGAAGTCCAGCTCCTGGCAGCTCACCTCATAGTCGCGCGACATTCCCCAATGGGTTTCATACATCCTCTGGCCAACCCTCTCCAGGTCGCCCTCCTCGAGCGCACGGCACACATCCAGCACTCGTGCCTCCTCGCCAACCACATAGCGGGCCCTCTTGTAGTCCTCCTCGGAGAGCCTCTCCTTGATTGCCTCCAGCTCCTCAAGGGTTGTTCCGCGCAGGAAGTCACGCCCGAGCATAGATGCCACCCTCTCACACGAGAGTCGGCGCTCATTGTAGGGTGAGCCCACCAGTTCGTGCTTCACGCAGGAGTTCAGCAACACAAGTCGGTAGCCATACTTGGAGGCGTCGAAGGGGAAGTACTCATACTCCATAGAGCGGCAGTCGAGCCTCACCAGATGGCCGGCCTTGCCGTGGATGGAGGCAAACTGGTCCATAATGCCACACATCACACCGCAGTAGTTGTGCTCGGTGGCCTGGCCAATGCGGGCCAGCTCGAAGCTCTCAATACCCAATCCCCAGAGGTCGTTCAGAGCGTAGGCAAAGGTGCTCTCCAGGGCTGCCGAGGAGCTCATACCTGCTCCCAGGGGCACATCGCCACTAAAGACAGCATCGAAACCGCCTATACTATAACCCCTCTTCTGAATCTCACGGCAGACGCCAAAGACATAGCACGCCCACTGCTCGGCGGGCTTATCCTCCTCCTGCAAGCCAAACTCACTACCCTCTCCCAGGTCCTCGGCCCACACCCTCACTCGCTCCGTGCCGTTGGGACGAATGGCGGCCAACATAGCCTTGTCCACAGCTCCGGGGAAGACAAAACCTCCGTTGTAGTCGGTGTGTTCGCCAATCAGATTGATGCGGCCGGGCGAGGTATAGAGTGTGCCCTCCTGGCCATACAGCGCTCTAAAACGCTCACTAATCGTTTGAGTGTCCATAGTTAAATCTATTATTGTTTTGTATCAATTCCTTAACAACATTGTAAAGATAGGGAATTTTTCTCAATAATTGGACATCCAAACTATTTATATTAACTTTGTGTCATAATGTATGTTATACAACACTATGAGTAACGCCGCAATCACCATAAAAATCCTCGAGGAGGCCGACCAGAAGGTTGCCCGAGAGCTCAACGAGCTGATGGAGCACCTCACCTCTGGCCCACGCCCCACCCTCACTCCCGAGCGGCTTGGGCGCATCCTATCCTCACCACAGACCACACTCTTTGTGGCCGAGCAAGAGGGAACGATTGTCGGCTCACTCACACTCCTTGGCTACACCACCCCCGTCTGCGACAAGTTCTGGATTGAGGATGTGGTCACGGCCCCCCAGGTGAGAGGCCGTGGTGTGGGTCGTCAGCTCCTGCGCGAGGCCATCCTTAGGACCCGACAGCTCGACCCCGAGGCTACCATCTACCTCACATCCAATCCTCAGCGCATCGCCGCCCGTGAGCTCTACCGCTCCGAGGGCTTCGAGCAGTATGAAACGGGGGTCTTCAGGCTCACAATCAAGAAATAAGTAACCGAAAACAAATACCTTCTCCATTTTTATGAAAAAAATTGCTCTTTTGATGGCAGCCCTGCTCGTCGCCTCAATGGTGAGCGCCCAGAACACCAAGCAGATTTCCTTCGACTCCGAGGCGGAGTGTTGGTGGGGTCTTGCCACCGACCTCGGTCGTCTTATGCCCTTTGGTGGCGACAGCCAGGTGGCCATCGACCATCGCACACAGAACCTCAACAACCAGACAACACCCCTTCTGCTCTCCAACAAGGGGCGCTACATCTGGAGCACAGGCCCAATGGTCTGCACCATCACGGGCGGCACTATCGACATTGACACCCGAGGTGAGATAACCATCGGTGTGGCCGACCAGAAGAGCCTCAAGGGTGCCTACCAGGCAGCCTGTAGAGAGTTCTTCCCCCCTTCGGGTGTGACCCCTCCCGAGGAGTTCTTCTCGCAGCCCCAGTACAACACCTGGATTGAACTCACCTACAACCAGAACGAGGCCGACATCCTGGCCTATGCCGAGGGCATTGTCAAGGGCGGCTACCCCACAGGTGTGCTGATGATTGACGACAACTGGCAGAAATACTACGGCAACTTCGAGTTCCGCCCCGACCGCTTCCCCAACCCCAAAGGGATGATTGACCGTCTGCACCAGATGGGCTTCAAGGTGATGTTGTGGGTCTGCCCCTTCGTGTCGCCCGACAGCAGCGAGTATCGCGAGTTGGCCGAGAAGGGTTACCTCATTAAGCGAGCCGACGGCTACGGCCCCGCCATCGTGGAGTGGTGGAATGGCCACAGCGCCGCCTATGATATGAGCAACCCCGAGGCTGTGGCTCACCTGAGGGCTCAGTTGCAGGCTATGCAGCGCGACTATGGCGTGGATGGCTTCAAGTTCGACGCCGGTGACCCCGAGCGCTACCTCGAGGGGCGTGTTCTGCCCTATGACGGCCTCGCCTACGACTGCGAGCAGACCGAGCTGTGGGCACGCTTCGGACTGGAGTTCCCCTACAACGAGTTCCGTGCCTGCTGGAAGATGGGCGGCGAGGCCCTCGTGCAGCGTCTGGGCGACAAGGACTACTCGTGGGAAGATGTGGCCAAGCTGGTGCCCTCGATGGTTGCTGCAGGTCTTATGGGCCACCTCTACACCTGCCCCGATATGATTGGCGGCGGACAGTGGACCTCCTTCCACGGCATCAATGCCGACAATATCGACCAGAGGCTTGTGGTGCGCTCCTGCCAGATACACTCGATGATGCCTATGATGCAGTTCTCGGTGGCTCCCTGGCGCATCCTCAGCCCCGAGAATAACGCCATCTGCAAACGCTACGCACTCTGGCACGCCGAGATCGGCGACTACATCTACGCCCTTGCACAGGAGGCAGCACGCACAGGTGAGCCCATCGTGCGCCATATGGCCTACGAGTTCCCCGGCGAAGGCTTCGAGGAGTGCATAGACCAATATATGCTCGGCAGCAAATACCTGGTCGCACCCATTATGGGCCCCGAGGATAGCCGCAGCGTAAGACTCCCCCAGGGCGCCTGGCGAGCCGACGACGGCACCCTCTATGAGGGCGGCAAGTGCTACACGATCGAGGTCCCCATCGAGCGCCTCCTCTGGTTTACAAAGGAGTAACTCTCTCACCCATAACCCCAAGAACGCTAGAGCCCTGGCACTCGCCAGGGCTCTATAATTTTACGCCTCGCCCCACCGCTCGCTGAGGGGGTGAGTATCGTTGGCAGTCATCTCTGCCAACGACCAAGCCTCCCTTTTCAAAGGGAGGTTTGGAGGGATTGTAAATATTAGGGATTTATCCCTCTCTTTTCGCAAAAGATGTTTGCAAGGGGCCTGCGGGATTACTGCGCTGCGCTTGTGATCCCACTCCGCTCGCCGCGGGGCCCTTATCGTTGCTTGCCGTTGCAAGCAACGACCAAGTCCCCCTTTCCCAAAGGGGGATTTAGGGGGAATTTATAAGTCAGGGATTTATCCCTCTCTTTGCGCCCCGAGAGCATTGGAGAGCAAGGGATTACTGCACCGCCTGCGGCGGTTTGTGATCCCTTGCTTTCCTTAATGCTCAAAGAAAAATTTTCGACACCACCCACAAAGGTTCCTTTTTTTACGCAGTAGTCCGCTTTGTGAGTGAACTCCCAAGCGGACTACTGCATAAAAAAACGACTGCCTAACAGCAGTCGTCTGTCGAAAATTTTTCTTCGGGGCGGAAAGAGAGGGATTCGAACCCCCGGAACATCGCTGTTCAACGGTTTTCAAGACCGCCGCATTCGACCACTCTGCCATCTTTCCAGTCTTAAACATCTGCGATGAGCCGCACAAAGGCATAACAAAATCCGCAAATGTCGTCACAAAGGTAACGCATTTTTTCGCTTTTGCAAAAAATCACCCACCAACTCTCCTCTTGGCAATGTTAAATAGTAGTGTCTATTTGTCATATCTCTTAATTTTATTATCTTTGACAATCTAATATTAAGTGAGAATTTCTGAAAAGAAGAGTGAAAGATGAGTACACTTGAACGGGCGATAGAGATTGCCACTGAGGCGCATCGTGGGCAGTTGGACAAGGCGGGCAACAGCTACATTGGTCATCCGTTGCGAGTGATGGCGGCGGGCAGGACGGTCGAGGAGAAGATCGTAGGCGTGTTGCACGATGTCGTGGAGGACTCCGATTGGACCTTTGAGCGTCTTGCTGAGGAGGGCTTTTCGGCAGAGGTTATCGAGGCGTTGCGCTGTGTGACCAAGCTATCTGAGGATGAGCCATACGACAAGTTTATTGCTCGCGTCAAGAGAAATCCGTTGGCCGTGGCGGTGAAGCTCAACGACCTCTCGGACAATATGGACATTCGCCGTCTGCCCTACATCTCGGACAAGGATGTCAAGCGACTGAAAAAGTATTTGAGGGCCTACAAGCAGCTCACGGGAACGCCTACTTACTCGGTCTTTGCCTGTCAGCAGGAGTACCCAAACGCCTATGCCCCTTGGAGCGAGGAGGACGACTTGGAACTGACCCAGATGTGGTGCGAGGGCGTGGCGACCAAGGAGCTTGCAGCCCATTTCCAGCGCAAGCCAAGCGCCATCACCTCCCGCATAAAGAAGTTGGAACTGGTGGAGAAATATGGCCCCAAATCCAATCGTTGAGGCCTCTCGCCACACCATTTGAAAATATTTGAAGTTATAGCTAATAATTACATTCTATGAAACCAAGGCGTTTATTACTATTGGCCACACTGCTACTGATGGCTGGAGTTACCTTTGCGCAGCGACAGGCCAGGACAGAAGTTTTTGAGTATGGAGGAGTGGCATTTACCCACAAGTACCACTTGAACCCCAATGGAGTCGGTCTTGATGGTCCATCGACCGTTAAGCACTCGGGAAGCTCGAAGAAGAATCTGGGGCGCGAATACGGGTGGGTCACCTACACGGCAAGGCACGACTCTCGACTCAACTACCAAGATGGCAATATGCACGGCGTCGTCTCGCTCAATTCGGGCATAACGGCAGATGCCCCCAGAATCGGCCTGACCACCAAGTCTTCATTCACCTTCAATGGCAAGTTTATAGACGGTGTGCCCGATGGTGTCTTCACAATCAAGTATTCATTCGTCACTTCTGCCGGCGGCCAAACAGAGACGGAGAAAGAGTCCTATACTGCCACCTTCAGGAATGGT
>JAGBYS010000281.1 GCA_017628675.1 Tidjanibacter sp. | reverse complement strand
GTGGAGGAGTTCTCGGACGACGACGAGCTCTACCTGGAGGACTTCGTGGGCTTTGAGGCCACCTTCGAGGGCCACGAGGAGAGGGGTAAGATTACCGATTTCGAGGAGAGCGACTGGAATCCTTTGTTTATCATCGACATTGCGGGCCGCGAGGTTATGGTTCCAGCGGCGGATGACTTCATAGTCGAATATTCGCCCACGAATAAGACCATTCATTTCGACCTACCCGATGGACTTCTGGACTTGAACTAAAAACGACACCTTGCCAAGGTGTCGTTTTTAGTTTATTATCGTAGGGCTCAATCCTCTTTAGAGTATCAAGTAGGCCAACCACGCAAGGAGCCAAGCTACAGCCGTATTATATATAATGGTGAACCACATCCAGCCCCGACTGCGGGTCTCGGCCTTGATGGTGGCGAGGGTGCCGATGCAGGGGAAGAAGAGCAGGATGAAGATCATAAAGGCCACCGCCGAGCGGGGGGTTATGCCGCTGTGGGTCACGATATTCTTCGACAGGGAGGCTATGTCGTCGCCACCATAGAGCACAGCCATTGTGCTCACCACCAACTCCTTGGCGGGGATGCTCGTGAGCAGTGCGACACCCGCCCTCCAGTCAAGACCCAGGGGGCGCATTACGGGCTCAATAAAGCGGCCGATGTGGCCAATGTAGGAGCCTGAGATATTTTCGGTGCTATTGTCGCTCGTGGCCTCGTTCAATTCGGTTACAACCTCCTGTTGTGCAATGGTTTCCTCCTTGGGCCTGGGGTAGTAGGAGAGGGCCCAGATGACGATGGTAGCCAGCAAGATGGTGGTGCCAATCTTGCGGATATACTCGGCGCACTTCTCCCACATATGTTTCAGCGTGGCCCTCAGTGTGGGCATACGATAGGGTGGCAGCTCCATAACGAAGGGAGTTTCGTCCCTCTTGAATCGGGTGCTGCGCAGCAACCTTGCCGTGAGGAAGGCCACCGAGATACCCAGCAGGTAGAGCCCTATGAGCACGGTGGCGGCATTGCGGGGGAAGAAGGTGCCGGCCAGCAGCAGGAATACGGGCAGGCGCGCGCTACACGATATGAAGGGTGTTACGAGGATGGTTATGAGCCTCGAGGACTTGCTCTCAATGGTGCGTGTGGCCATAATGGCGGGCACATTGCAGCCGAAGCCCATCAGCAGCGGTATGAACGACTTGCCGTGCAGACCCATACGGTGCATCAGGCGGTCCATAATGAAGGCGGCGCGTGCCATATATCCCGAGTCCTCCATCAGCGATATGAACAGGTAGAGAATCAGGATGTTGGGCAGGAAGACGGCCACGCTACCCACGCCGCTCACAATGCCATTGACGACCATATCCCTCAGCGCCCCCTCAGGCATTATGTTCCAGAGAGTGTCGGCCAACCAGCCGAAGCCCATCTCGATCCACTCCTGGGGGTAGCCGCCGAGTGTGAAGGTAGCCCAGAACATAATCCACATAAGCATAATGAAGAGCGGGAAGCCGAGCCACTTGTTGGCCACCAGACGGTCTATGCGCCTCGAGCGGCGGTTTATGTCGACGCCTCCCTCGTGGAGGGTCTCCTCAAGTGCGCCCGCAATGAAGCCATACTTACGGTCGCTGAGGATTGTTTCGATGTCCACACCCTCGATGGCCTCAGTGCGTTTGGCGGCCTCTGCGGCGAGCCTCTTCCAGTGCTCAATGCCGGCGCAGGGGGCGAGCATCCCGAGGGCCTCGCGGTCCTTCTCCAGGAGTTTTATGGCCCAGTAGCGCACGGGGAACTGCTTTGGTAGGTCGCTTGTGCGAATCTGGTCGGAAAGGGCTGTTATCTCCTTCTCAAGGGCCGAGCCGTAGTGGATGTGGATATGTCGCACGATGGGGTTGCGCCCCTCGAAGAGCTCTATGATGGTGTCCAGCAGGTGGCTGAGGCCGTAGCCCGTCTTGGCGATGGTGGGAATCATTGGCACACCAATCATCGCGCCGAGCGACTCGTGGTCGAGCTTGGCGCCACTCTGCTGCAACTCGTCGTACATATTCAGCGCCACAACCGTACGCTGGTTGAGGTCGATGAGCTCGGTGGTGAGGTAGAGGTTGCGCTCCAGGTTGGAGGCAACCACAGTGTTGAGAATCACATCGGGCATTGCGTCGTAGAGGTGGCGACGCACATAGATCTCCTCGGGGGTGTAGGCCGAGAGCGAATAGGTGCCCGGCAGGTCGGTGATGTTTATGCGGTAGCCCTTGTAGGAGAGGCGACCGAGCTTGGCGTCGACCGTCACACCGCTGTAGTTGCCCACGTGCTCGCTGCTGCCCGAGAGGGCGTTGAAGAGCGAGGTCTTGCCACTGTTGGGGTTGCCCACCAGGGCCACATTTATCTCGTTCTTGCGCAGCGTCTTGCGACCTCGGAGGTTGCAGTCGCCTATGGCGCACCCCTCACAGAGCGAGTTGCAGCCCCTGTTCTCAATGGGCTCGTGGGGACGGTTGGCCTCGCTGTGTGGGAGCACCTCAATCATCTCGGCCTCGCTGCGACGCAGAGAAATATCGTAGCCCATAAGGGTGTATTTCACGGGGTCACTCAGAGGGGAGTCCTGCACGCTGCGTACCTCCACACCCCTGACAAAGCCCATCTCCATAATGCGCTTGCGGAATCCTCCGTGACCCGCCACACGCACAATGACCGCCTTTTCGCCATTCTTGAGCTCCGATAGTTTCATCTCTCTTTATGCCTTTCTCTGGTTATGTACTATTTTTGCCCGCAAAAATACCGATTTTTCCACGGGCCGTCAATCCCCATTAGTCGGTATTTCTCGAGCACGGAGAGTGGGTTTCTGTGGTGCATATAGTCAGATGTGTGTATGGGCGGTGGTGTCTATACTGAATTACAGCCCCTTGCCGAATAATTTTGAATTTTGAATTTTGAATTCCGCAATTTCTTCGTATCTTTGCGGCCGCAAGTGACTATGGGGGTCGGTGAGATTGCATGAACCGAACTGAGTGTCACCCAAGTAACATTATTAACACAAAAACTTTTACAACTATGCAAACTATTCAGATTAAAGGCGTTAAGCGCGAGCAGTTCGGCAAGAAGAGCGCTAAAGACATCCGTCGCGAGAACCTCATCCCCTGCGTACTCTACGGCAACGGTGGCGAGACCATCCACTTCTCCGTTGAGGCTGCTGAGGCAAAGAAACTCATCTACACTCCCAAGAGCTACATCGTAGAGATCAACATCGACGGCACCATTGAGAAAGGCGTTATGCGCGAGACTCAGTTCCACCCCGTTAAGGACTACTGCCAGCACATCGACTTCTTCCGCGTTGTTGCAGGTAAGCCCGTAGCTATCGAGATCCCCGTTGCTATCGTTGGTAACTCGGAGGGTGTTAAAGCCGGTGGTAAGCTCCAGGTACTCCGTCGCAAGCTGACCGTTTCGGGTCTTGAGGAGAACCTCTTGGACGAGCTCGTAATCGATATCACTCCCCTGGGCGTTGGCAAGACCATCAATGTTGGCGACCTCCAGTTCGAGGGTCTGACTATGCTTCAGCCTGCAAGCACTAGCGTTGTGGCTGTTATTGCTACTCGTCAGTCGGGCAAATAAAAAATGCATCTTGTGGGTGCTTTTTGCACCAAAATTCAGAGAGCGAGTTCCTCATTTGCGAGAGCAAACTGCGGACTCGCTCCTTCTTTTGGCACAAAAATCCCACCACAATATGCATTTTTAGTCTAAAGTCTAAGGTCTAAAGTCTAAAGTCTAACCGACCTAAGGCTTATAGCTCCTCCCCTAAGTTAGGGGAGGGTAAGGGCAGAAAGGGCGAAAATGCTTTTTTAATCCCCCTCTAGGTTAGAGGGGGTGCGCGTTGCGCGGGGGCGTGTGTTTTTTGTCGATCGACTACCGACAATGTGGCCTATAAGACCTATAAGACTTATAAGCCCCATAGGACTTTAATG